>NZ_JBEOSP010000014.1:0-31200 GCF_040303105.1 Kitasatospora sp. NPDC096128
TGGCCGCCGATCAGTCCGGATACTACGCCAGGTTGCAGCGGGCGCTGCTGCCCACCGCTGCCGCGCCCCGAACCCTCGCCGTGGGTTCGGGGCCGCGGTCCGTCCGCCCTGGCGGGCGTACGGAGTCCGGGTCACGCACCGTCCCTGGGCGCCCCGGAGTCGGTGGGCCGGGCGGGCCGGAGGGCAGCTCCGGCCCGCCCGGCGGACCGTCAGACCGGTCGGGAGGCGAGCTCCCTGGCCGCGCGGGCGCAGGCGCGCGCGATCCGGTCCTCGTTGACGGTGGTCAGCTCGCCCTTCTCGACCACGGCGTTGCCGTTGACGAACAGCGTCGCCAGCGGCGGCAGCGAGCCGAAGGTGAGGGCCGCGACCGGGTCGGCGATCGAGGAGTGCATGACCCCGTCGATCTTCCACAGCGCCAGGTCGGCCAGCTTGCCGGCCTCGATCGAGCCGATCTCGTTCTGCCGCCCGAGCACCCGGGCGCCGCCCATGGTGCCCAGTCGTAGCGCCTGGCGCCCGGTCAGCGCGGTCGGGTAGCCGTGCAGCCGGTTGATCAGCAGCGCGTTGCGCAGCTCGGTGCCCAGCTCGCCGGACTCGTTGGAGGCGGTGCCGTCGACGCCGAGTCCGACCGGTACGCCGGCCTTGAGCATGTCGGGCACCCGGGCGATCCCGGCGGCCAGGCGGGCGTTGGAGGAGGGGCAGTGCGCCACGCCGGTGCCGGTCTCGGCGAACTTGGCGATGTCGGAGTCGTTCATGTGGACGCAGTGCGCCATCCAGACGTCCTCGCCGAGCCAGCCGACGGACTCGAAGTAGTCGGTCGGCCCCATGCCGAACAGCTCCTTGCAGAACTGCTCCTCCTCGGCCGTCTCGGAGCCGTGGGTGTGCAGCCGGACACCCTTGCGGCGGGCGAGTTCGGCGGACTGGCGGAGCAGGTCGGTGGAGACCGAGAACGGGGAACAGGGCGCCAGCGCGACGTGCAGCATCGAGCCGAAGGAGGAGTCGTGGTAGCGGTCCACGGCGGCCTCGGAGGCGGCCAGGATGTCGTCCAGCTCCTCGACGGCGTGGTCCGGCGGCAGGCCGCCGTCCTTCTTGCTGCGGTCCATCGAGCCGCGCAGCGCGGTGAAGCGCAGCCCGAGTTCCTGGACGGCCTCGATCGAGGCGCCGAGGACGTCGCCGCCGTCCTTGGGGAAGACGTAGTGGTGGTCAGAGGCGGTGGTGCAGCCGGACTTGAGCAGGGCGGCGGCCGAGCCCTGGCTGGCGGCGTGCACGAGCTTCTCGTCGATCCGGGCCCAGGTCGGGTAGAGGGCGACCAGCCAGTCGAAGAGGATGTTGTCCTGGGCGAGGCCGCGGGTGATCCACTGGTAGAAGTGGTGGTGGGTGTTGACCAGGCCCGGGGTGAGCAGGTGGCCCTCGCCGTTGATCCGGCGCACCACGTTGTCCAGCCACGCCGGGGCGGGGCCGTTGCCGACGGATTCGATCCGGTTGCCGAGGATGACCACGTGGCCGCGGGAGTACTCGGTGTCGACGGCGTCGACGGTGGCGATCGCGACGTTCTCGATCACGATCCGCTGGTCGGCGGGCGGGGGCTGGACTGCCATGGTGTGACTCCTATGGGGGAGGGCCGGGAGAGGCGCGCACCGAGTGGTGCGCGCCCCGCCGGACCGGTCAGGACGGTGTCGCCGTCGGTACCGTCGGTACCGTCGCGCCGGAGGCCTGGCCGGATCCGGGGTGGGACCCGGACCCCGACCCCGACCCCGATTCCGATCCGGACCGGCGGGCGGTTCCGACGTGGTGGAACAGCAGGTTGAGCAGGACCGCCGTCACGCAGCCGGCCGAGATCCCCGAGTGCATCAGGGTCCGGACCGCCTCCGGGAAGGCGTCGTAGAAGGTCGGCACGGCGATCGGCACGATGCCGACACCGAGCGAGACCGACACCAGGATGGTGTTGGCGCCGGACTCCATGCCGGCCTCCGCGAGGGTGCGGATCCCGCTCGCCGCGACCGTGCCGAAGAGGACGATCCCGGCACCGCCGAGGACGGGCTGCGGCACCAGCGAGACGACCGAACCGAGTACGGGGAAGAGCCCCAACACGATCAGGATGCCTCCGCCGGCCGCGACCACGAAGCGGCTGCGGATCCTGGTCAGCGCCACCAGCCCGATGTTCTGGGCGAAGGCGCTGGCGGCGAAGCCGTTGAAGACGGGGCTGAGCGCGGTGGCCAGTCCGTCGGCCCGGAGGCCGGCGGCGAGCGTGGCTTCGTCGGCCTCGCGCTCGACGATCCTGCCGAGGGCGAGCATGTCGGCGGTGGACTCGGTCATCGAGACCACCATGACGATGCACATCGAGACGATCGCGGCCGCGTCGAACGCGGGCGCGCCGAAGTGGAACGGGGAGGGGAGCGCGAAGACCTTCGCGTCCTGGACCGCGCCGAAGTCGGCCAGCCCCAGCGGGAAGGCGATCAGGGTGCCGAACGCCAGGCCGACGAGCAGGGACAGCTGCTGCCAGAAACCGCGCAGCAGCCGGTTGCAGAGCACCACCGCGACGAGGGTGATCGCGGCGAGGCCGATGGCCCGTACGGACCCGTACCCGGGGGCGCCCGGCGAGCCGCCGCGCGCCCAGTTCACCGCCACCGGGAGCAGGGACACCCCGATGAGGGTGATCACGGTGCCCTGGACGACCGGGGGGAAGAACCGGATGAGCTTGCAGAAGTACGGCGCCGCGAGGAAGCACAGGAGCCCCGCGACGATCACCGCTCCGAAGATCACCGGGAGGGCGTCCTTCGGTCCCCCCGTCCTTTCGATGGAGCCCTTGGCTATGGCGATCATGGGCGCGACGCCCGCGAACGACACGCCGTTCACGAACGGCAGTCGCGCGCCGATCCTCCAGATGCCGAGGGTCTGGAGCAGGGTGGCCAGTCCGGCGGTGAACAGGCTGGCCGAGATGAGCAGGGCGAGGTCGGTGGCGGAGAGCCCGACGCCGGCGCCGACGATGAGCGGGGGTGCGACGACTCCCGCGTACATCGCGGCGACGTGCTGGAGCCCGGTGGAGATCAGCTTCACCGGGGGCAGCACCTCGTCCACGGGGTGGGTACCGGACCCGGACCCGGACCCGGACGGCCCGCCGGGGTGGCGGGTCGACGTGCCGTCCGGGTCTGGGGTTCTTGCAGGGGTGGAACCGCCGTCGTCACTGCTGGTGTTGCTGGGTGCCATGTCGAGCCCCTCTTGTGCCCGTGGCTCCCGGCGCGCCCGTGGCGCTGGAGATCCCCCGAGGGCGGGACGGCGGAGCAAGGATCCCTCGGGACGCTTCTCCAGTGCCCCGGGCCGGCCGCCGCGAGGCGAGCACGAACTCCGGTTGGTGGGGGTGGAGAAACAGGTGGAGCAAGTGGAACGTGTGCGGGTGCTGCGGGTGCTGCGGGTGCTGCGGGTGCTGCGGTCCGCCCGAACTCGACCGGCCCGTACGGGCCGGAGGGTGCGGCGATTCCGGGCGGAGGCCATGGGGTGCGTTGGATGGGCGTGGTGGGGGCGGTCAGACGACCGGGATGACCGGGACGACGCCCTCGCGGTGCACGGTGCCCTCGATCAGGCCGTACATGCGGTCCGCGGCGTAGTAGACCTCGTTCTCGTTCTTGAGGCCGAAGGGCTCCAGGTCGACGAGGAAGTGGTGCTTGTTGGGCAGTTCGAGGCGTACCTCGTCCACCTCGGCGCGGTTGTTGAGGACCCGGGTGCCCATCGAGTGCAGGGTCTGCTGCAGCGAGTAGGAGTAGGTCTCGGCGAACGCCTCCAGCAGGTGCCGCTTCACGTGGGTGTAGGAGCGGTTCCAGTTGGGCTGGGCCTCGCCGTCGCGACCGCTGTAGCCGTACTTCCAGCGGGCGGTGACCTGGGTGGCGAGGATGCGGTCGTACGCCTCCTGGAGGGTGGTGTACTTGTCCTTGATGTAGCCCCAGAACTCCGAGTTGGTGGAGTTCATGACGATGAGGTCCTTGAGGCCGGAGATGACCTGGACCTTCTCACCGTCGTAGACGATCTCGGTGGTGCGGGTCTCCTGGCCGTTGCGGACGAAGGAGTGGCCGACCTCCTCCGAGCCGATGAAGCGGGCCGAGCTGTCCGGCGTCCGGATCCGGTCCCAGGTGTACTCCTCGATCCGGATCCGGGCGCTGTGCACGACGCCGCGCTCGGTGTTGTCGACGAAGTGCCGGGCCAGCAGGATGCCGAAGGCCTCGGCCGAGTCGATGCCGTACTCCTTGGCGAAGGCGTAGACGGTGTTCTTGGTGGTGTCGGTGGGAAGGCAGTTGGCGTTCGACCCGGTGAGGTGGACGTCCTCGAACTCGCCCTGCAGGGAGACCGAGACGTTCAGGTCCTTGATCTCGTGCCGGGTGGAGTCGCGGTAGACCCGGACGATGCGGTTCTCCGCCTTGCCGTACTGGTTCTGACCGAGCACGTGGGCCATGACAGGCTCCTAAGCTTCCAGGCCGGTCTACTAGCTTCCGCGGTAGACCGAGTATCCGAACGGGTTCAGCAGCAGCGGCACGTGGTAGTGGTGCTGCTCGGGCGCGACCGTGAAGACGATCGAGACCTCGGGGAAGAACGGCGGCTCCGCCGACTTCGCCGCGTAGTACGCGCCGGTGTCGAAGAGCAGCCGGACGACCGAGCCCGCCTCCACGGCCGGGAGGTCCTTGACCCGGCCGTCGGAGTCCGTGGCGGAGGTGCCGAGCACCTTCCAGCCACCCTCGGTGTGCAGTGCGAGCTCGACCGGGACGCCCTCGGCCGGGCGGCCGAGGCTGGTGTCGAGCACGTGGGTGGAGATGCCAGTCATGGGTGAAGTGACCTTACTGATGGCAGAGGTGGTGGTGCGTCGGATCGTGCGTGGCGACCCGGCCCGGACGGCCCGCCCCGGCTCGGGGCCGGCCCGTCCACGAAGCATTCTTGACGATGTGTCAGGATGCGTCGAGGAGGCGGTTCAGCCGGATGTCGTTGATCTTGCACAGCTCGCCCCGGACGATCTCCGCCTCGGTGGCGGGGTCGTTGGGGTGGCGCTCGCGCAGGGCCGCGAGCATGGTGGCCGCGGTGCGGCCGGTCGCGCAGATCAGGAACACGTGGCCGAACTTGGCCTCGTAGGCGGTGTTGGCCTCGCGCAGTTCGTCGAGGACCGCTCGGTCCACGCCCTGGATGCCGGCCTGCTCGCGCTCGGAGGTGGCGTCGCCCGTCCTGGGCTGTCCGATCCGGGCGTGTCCGGCCATCGCGTCGCGCAGGTCCGCGGCGGTCAGCCCGGCCATCGCCGCCGCGTTGGCGGCGAGCAGGGCCTCACGGCTTGACCAGGGTCGGGCCTTCGCGACGGCGGCGGCCCAGCGGGGGCTGGAGCATACCTCCAGCAGGATCTCTTCCAGCTCCGCGGCATCGGCCGCGGCCAGGGCGTCAAGGGCGTGGGGGTGGTTGGTCACGGGTGGACCTCCTGAAGAGTGGTGCCACCCGGAAAAGCTAGATCGACCCCACCCTGCCGTCAACAGTTTGTTGAACGGTTGGTGGTTACGTTTTGAACCGACCCGCGCTGCGGGGCCCTTTCGTGTGCGATTCGCCAAGTGTGCCCCGCCGTGGGCCGATCAAGACTGTCCACAGCGGCGGGGTCACCCGGTCGGCGGCTCCTCGGAGCCGCTCCCGGGGCGGCCTCGAACCGCCCCCGGTACGGCTCCGAGTCGCACTCAGGACGGCTTGGAGCCGTCCTGGCGGTTCAGGTAGTTGTACACGGTGAAGCGGCTGACGCCCAGGGCCGAGGCCACCGTCTCGACCCCGTGGCGGACGGTGAAGGCGCCACGCTCCTCCAGGAGGGCGACGACCCGCTGCTTCTCCCAGCGGTCCAGCTCGGCCAGCGGGCGGCCGTCGAACTGTCGGGCCATCTCGGCCAGCAGCCGGTCCAGCGCACTGCTCAGGTGCGGCAGCCGGACGGCCAGGGCCGGGGTGCCCTCCCACTCCAGCACGATGTCCTCGGCCTTCGCCTCGTCCAGCGGGACGGGCGTCGCGCCGACCGCGTCCAGCAGCGGCTTGACCGCCGCGGCGAGCGGGTGCTCCACGTGTTCGGTCACGGCGTACCGCCCTCCTCGCCCAGCACGCTCACCTGGACGGAGATGCGGGTCGCCCCGGCGTCCAGGGTCTCCCTGAGCAGTCGGGTCACCGCGGCGAGGACCTGCTCGGCCTCGCCCTCGGCGCCGGTCCCGAACGGGCCGACCGACACGTCCAGGCCGGCCTCGTCGACGACCTTGCGGGCCGCCGAGGCGTGCTCGGGGAACGTGTCCAGTTCGAACGGTTCTGTCGTGAACTCCACCATCAATCGCACGCGCCCACTGTATCGAGCGGGGAGTCGGCGGGGGCAGGGGCCGGATCCGAGCCGGTCGGACCTGGGTGATCGAACAGTCGCGACTCCGGGCGACGGGCTCCCCGGGGTCGCTTCAACAAAATGTTGCGGCAGCCTTGACACCCGCTCGGCGAGCCGGAGATGCTTCCACCACACAGAATCCCTCTTCCGTATCGTGGAAGTTGTGGATGAAGGAAGAGAGAGTGAGAGGTGATGGACGTGACGGCGGCTGCCCAGCACGGCTTCACGGTCAACCTGTCGATCCTGTTCGGTGAGCTCCCGCTGCTGGAGCGCCCCGCGGCCGCGGCCGCGGCGGGCTTCACGGCCGCCGAGCTCTGGTGGCCCTTCGGCACCGAACACAGCCCGAGCCGGGCCGAACTCGACGCGCTGCGCAAGGCGTTCAGCGACGCGGGCGTCCGGCTCACCGGCCTCAACTTCCTGGACGACCTCAGCCAGGGCGCCCGGGGCACCGTCTCGCTCCCCTCCGAGCGGGACCGCTTCCGGGCCAACGTCCCGGTCGCGGCCGAACTCGCCGCCTCGCTCGGCGCCACCGCGCTCAACGCGCTGTACGGCAACCGGGTCGAGGGCGTGGAGCCGGCCGAGCAGGACGCGGTCGCGCTGGAGAACCTGGTGCTCGCGGCCGGGGCGGCGCACGAGATCGGTGCCGTCCTGCTGATCGAGGCCCTCAACGCGGCCGAGTCCCCGGACTACCCGCTGGTCTCCGCGGCCGCCGCGGTCGAGGTGGTCGACAAGGTCAACACCGCCACCGGCCTGGGGAACGCCAGGTTCCTCTGCGACCTGTACCACCTGGCCAGGAACGGCGAGGACCTGGCCGCGGTCATCGACACCTACGCCGACCGGATCGGCCACGTGCAGATCGCCGACAACCCGGGCCGCAACGAGCCCGGCACCGGCGAGCTGGACTTCGAGGACCTGTTCGCCCGGCTCGGCGCCGCCGGCTACACCGGCTCGATCGGCCTGGAGTACCGCCCCTCGACCGGCGTCAGCGCCGACAGCTTCGGCTGGCTGCCGCGCGAGCTGCGCGCTGACCGCTGACCGCTGACCGCTGCGCGCTGACCGCACCGCCCGTCCGGCCCGCCATCCCTCCCCACCCGCACACGTAAGGAACCCGACGCGATGAGCGCCTCCCGCAAGATTGCCTTCGTCGGCCTCGGCATCATGGGCAAGCCCATGGCCGTCAACCTGGTCAAGGCCGGCCACCACGTGACCGGCTTCGACCTCTCCCAGGCCTCGATCGACACCGTGGTCGAGGCCGGCGGCCACGGCGCCGCCAGCATCGCCGACGCGGTGAGGGACGCCGAGGTCGTCATCACCATGGTCCCGGCCGACCCGCACGTCGAGGCGGTCATCCTCGGCGAGGGCGGAGTCCTGGAGAACGTCCAGGCGGGCACCCTGGTGATCGACATGTCCTCGATCACCCCGCAGACCTCCATCAAGGTCGGCAAGGCCGCCCGGGAGAAGGGCGTGCGCACCCTGGACGCCCCGGTCTCCGGCGGCGAGGCCGGTGCGGTCGAGGCGGTGCTGTCGATCATGGTCGGCGGCGAGGCGGCGGACTTCGCCGAGGCCAAGCCGCTGTTCGACGCGCTGGGCACCACGGTCGTCCACGTCGGCCCCGACGGCGCCGGCCAGACCGTCAAGGCCGCCAACCAGCTGATCGTCGCGGTCAACATCCAGGTGCTCGCCGAGGCCGTGGTGTTCCTGGAGAACGCCGGCGTCGACCTCGCCGCCGCGCTGGACGTGCTCGGCGGCGGCCTGGCCGGCTCCACGGTGCTCAACCGCAAGAAGGGGAACATGCTCAACCGCGAGTTCGCCCCCGGCTTCCGGATCGACCTGCACCACAAGGACATGGGCATCGTCACCGACGCCGCCCGCGCCGTGGGCGCCGCGCTGCCGGTCGGCGCCGTGGTGGCGCAGCTGGTCGCCTCCGCCCGGGCCAACGGCGACGGCTCGCTCGACCACTCGGCGCTGCTGCGCGGCGTCGAGCGGCTCTCGGGCCGCGAGGTCGCCTGATCCCGCGGTCGGCTGATCCCGGGCTCGACCGGCCCGCGGTCGCCTGATCCCGCGGTCGGCTGACCGAAGGGGCCCCGGGCCCCGACAGACTCCTCCTGGTGGCGTGTACCTGATCCGGTCGTGCCCGCGCCACCAGGAGGCCAGACCCGACCGGCGTGCGGGCAGGGGCTCATCCGCCCGCCCGCCGGTCGATCCAAGCCGGTGACGCGCACTCCCTCCCACGGGGGCACTTCGGTCGTGCCCGCTGCGTGTCGCCTGGCCTCCTCCCCGCCGAGGGGAGCCCCTCGAACGTCGGAAGCGGGTCGGGGGGAACGGCGGGGAGGGGGCGCACCCCCCCCTCCGGGTACGGGGCTCCGCCGGGGCCCCGGCCCGGGCCGGGTCGCACCACCCGGCCGGGGGGTCGCATCCCCGGCGCCACCGGACCCATGCTGGTCCGGACACCTGTTCGTCGAACACTGCCCGACCGCACGGAAGCGAGGACCACCGATGCCCCCCACCCCCCTCCAGGGCCATGTGGTCGTAGCGCCGGACAAGTTCAAGGGCACCCTGGAGGGTGCCGAGGTCGCCGCCCGGATCGCCGCCGGCATCCGGCGCGCCGCGCCGGGCACGGAGGTGCGCGAACTGCCCGTCGCCGACGGCGGCGAGGGCACCCTGGCCGCGGCGCTCGCGGCCGGATTCAGCCGCGTCCCGGCGAAGGTGGCCGGCCCGACCGGTCTGCCGGTGGACGCCGCGATCGCCGTCCGCGGCGACACCGCCGTGGTCGAACTGGCCCAGGCCTCCGGCCTCGCCCGGCTGCCCGGCGGCCGGACCGCCCCGCTCGCGGCCGGCTCCTACGGCGTCGGCCAGCTGATCGGCCGCGCGGTGTCGATGGGCGCCAAGCGGATCGTGCTCGGCCTGGGAGGCAGCGCCGGCACGGACGGCGGGGCCGGCATGGTGCAGGCGCTCGGGGTCCGGCTGCTGGACGCCGGCGGCGTCGAACTCCCGCCCGGCGGCGCCGCGTTGCGCCGGCTGGAGCGGATCGAACTCGGCCCGCTGGCCGAGCTGCTGACCGGCGTGGACGTCGTGGTCGCCTGCGACGTGGACAACCCGTTGCTGGGCCCGCGCGGCGCCGCCGCCGTCTACGGCCCGCAGAAGGGCGCCGACGGGGACGACCTGGTGGTCCTGGAGCAGGGGCTGACCCGCTTCGCCGACCAGGTCGCCGCGGCGACCGGACGGGACGTGCGGGAGGCCCCCGGCGCCGGGGCCGCGGGCGGGGTGGGCTTCGGCGCCCTCGCCCTGCTCGGCGCCACCATGCGACCCGGTATCGAGCTGCTGCTCGAACTGCTGGGTTTCGACGAGGCCGTGCGTGGGGCACGCCTCGTCGTCACCGGTGAGGGCTGCCTGGACGCTCAGACGCTCCATGGCAAGGCCCCCGCCGGAGTCGCCGCGGCGGCTGCCCGGGCGGGGGTTCGGGTGGCCGCTGTGGCGGGTCGGTTGGAGCTGTCCGAGCCCGAGTGGCGGGCGGCCGGCTTCACCGCCGCGATCGCGCTCACCGACCTGGCCGAGCAGCCGGGGGACAGCATGGCCAGGGCCGGTGAGCTGGCCGAGGTGGCGGGGGAGCGGCTGGCCGAAGAGCTGCTGCCGGGCTGAGCCCTCGTACGTTCCTCCATTGACGTTTTGTTGAAGGCGGGCCTAGGCTCCCGGCAATCCTTCGCCCCCACCCGTGTTCCGCCACCCCCAACTCCCAGGCTTCGGAGGTCCCCATGCCGTTCGGCCAACCAGCGGTGATCCGCTCCCGCCGGGCGGTGCTGCCCGACGGGGAGCGCCCCGCGGACGTGCTGCTCCGGGGCGGCAGGATCGAGCAGGTCGCCGCGCACGGATCGCTGGCGGTCGGCGACAGCGAGCTCGTCGACCTCGGCGACACCGCCCTGCTGCCCGGCCTGGTCGACACCCACGTGCACGTCAACGAGCCCGGCCGGACCGAGTGGGAGGGCTTCGCCACCGCCACCCGGGCCGCCGCGGCCGGCGGCGTCACCACGATCATCGACATGCCGCTCAACTCCGTCCCGCCCACCACCACGGTGGCGGGGCTGGAGGTCAAACGGAAGACCGCCGAGGGCCAGGCCTGGGTCGACCTCGGCTTCTGGGGCGGGGCGATCCCCGGCAACGTCGCGGACCTCGAACCCCTGCACCGGGCAGGCGTGTTCGGCTTCAAGAGCTTCCTCGCCCCGTCCGGCGTCGACGAGTTCCCGCACGTCGAGGCCGCCGACCTGGAGGCCGCGCTGGCCGAGCAGGCCCGGATCGGGGCCCTGGCGATCATCCATGCCGAGGACCCGGCCGTCCTGGCCGCAGCGCCGCAGCAACCCGGCGTCCACTACCGGGACTTCCTCGCCTCCCGACCGGCCGGCGCGGAGACCGCGGCGGTCGCCCGGCTGCTCGACACCGCCCGGCGCACCGGCGCCCGGGTGCACATCCTGCACGTCTCCTCGGCGGCCGTACTGCCGCTGCTGCGCCAGGCCCGCGAGGACGGCGTGACGGTCACCGCCGAGACCTGCCCGCACTACCTGACCCTCGCGGCCGAGCAGGTGCCGGACGGCGACACCGCCTTCAAGTGCTGCCCGCCGATCCGCGACGAGGCCAACCGGGACGCGCTCTGGGAGGCCCTGGCGAACGGCGAGTTCACCGCCGTCGTCTCCGACCACTCGCCGTCCACCCCCGACCTCAAGCTGCTGCCCGAGTTCGGCGGCAGCGGCGACTTCGCGGCGGCCTGGGGCGGCATCGCCTCGCTGCAGCTGGGCCTGCCCGCGGTCTGGACCGAAGCCCGGCGCCGCGGTCACACCCTGGCCGACGTGGTGCGCTGGATGTCCGCCGGACCGGCCGGACTGGTCGGCCTCACCGGCACCAAGGGCGCCATCGCGGCGGGCTGCGACGCGGACCTGGTCGCCTTCGACCCGGACGGCGAATTCGCCGTCCACGCGGGCGAGTTGCACCACCGCAACCCGGTGACCCCGTACGCCGGGCGGACCTTGAGCGGCGCCGTCCGCACCACCTGGCTGCGCGGCCGGGCGGTGGACACCGGCGCCGAGCCCTTCGGCCGCCGGCTGGTGCGCCCCGCCGACTCCCGTTCCACCGGTGCTTCCTGAGCCGCCCCCGCCCCCGCCTCCGCATCACCGGGCCTCCCGGACCACCGGGCCTCCCGACCACCGGGCCTCCCGAACCGCTACCGTCTTCCGAGGAGAGTCAGTGACCACTGCCGACACCCCGAGCGCTCCCTTCACCGAGCTGGTCAACCTGGCTTCCCGGCTGCTCGGCGCGGGCGTCGTCGCCACCAATGAGGACACCTTCGCGGACGCCGAGAACCTGCTGGTGGCCAAGCCCGCCGAGTTCCGCCCGCACACCTTCGGCCACAAGGGCCAGATCATGGACGGCTGGGAGTCCAAGCGCCGCCGCGGCGTCTCCGCAGACCAGCCGCACCCCACCGACCAGGACCACGACTGGGCGATCGTCCGGCTCGGCGTCGGCGGCGCGATCCGCGGCGTGATCGTCGACACCGCCCACTTCACCGGCAACTACCCGGAGAGCGCCGTGGTCGAGGCCGCCTCCGTCCCCGGGCACCCCTCGCCCGAGGAGCTGCAGGCCGCCGACTGGACGGTCCTGGTACCGCGCACCCCGCTGCGGGGCGACACCGCCCACGAGTTCGCCGTCGAGGACGACACCCGCTACACCCATGTGCGGCTCTCCATCTTCCCGGACGGCGGCGTCGCCCGGCTCCGGGTGCACGGCGAGGTGCTGCCCGACCCGCGCGAACTGGACGGCCTCACCTTCGACCTGGCCGCCCAGGAGTACGGCGGCGTGGCCGAGGCGGCGTCCGACCGCTACTTCTCCTCCCCGCACAACCTGAACGCTCCCGGTCGCGCCTCCGTCATGGGCGAGGGCTGGGAGACCCGGCGTCGGCGCGACAAGGCCAACGACTGGGTTCAGATCGCCCTGGCCGGGGGCGGTGAGGTCCTGGCCGCCGAGGTGGACACCACCCACTTCGTCGCCAATGCCCCCGGCTGGGCCGACCTGATCGGCTTCGACGCCTCGACCGGGCAGGACCCCTCGGAGGGCGAGTGGTTCGAGATCCTGCCCCGAACCCGCCTGCAGCCCGACACCCGGCACCGCTTCCGGCTCGACGTCGGCCGCCCGGTGACCCACGTGCGGATCAACGTCTACCCGGACGGCGGCCTCGCCCGCCTCCGGCTCACCGGCCGCCTCACCGAGGCCGGCCGTGCGGCCCTCGCGCTGCGCTGGTTCAACGCCGTCCCGGCCGCCGAGGCCGCCGCCGCCCTCGTCGGCGCCGGCCTCAGCGCGGAGGAGTCCGCCGCCCTGGCCGCCGCCCGCCCGCTGGCGGACCCGGCCGCGGCCACCGCGGCGGTCGCCGCCCTCCAGCCGACCGACGGCCCGGACGGCGAGCACTCCGCCCGCCGCCGCTCGGCGCTGTGGCGCCTGCTGGGCGTCTGAGCGGGGCCCGCCCGCTCGCCCGCTCCACCTCTCCACGCACCGCCTTATCGACACCTGAAGGACCCTCCATGTCCAAGATCCTGACCACGGAGTCCGGCGCCCCGGTCGCCGACAACCAGAACTCGGCCTCGGCCGGCGAGTACGGCCCGCTGCTGATCCAGGACCAGCAGCTGCTGGAGAAGCTGGCCCGGTTCAACCGAGAGCGCATCCCGGAGCGCGTCGTGCACGCCCGCGGCTCCGGCGCGTACGGCTACTTCGAGGTGACCGACGAGGTCTCGAAGTACACCCGGGCGGCGTTCCTGTCCGGGGTCGGCAAGCGCACCGAGGTCTTCCTGCGCTTCTCCACGGTGGCCGGCAACCTCGGCGCCAGCGACGCGGTGCGCGACCCGCGCGGCTTCGCGCTGAAGTTCTACACCGAGGAGGGCAACTACGACCTCGTCGGCAACAACACCCCGGTGTTCTTCATCAAGGACCCGGTCAAGTTCCCCGACTTCATCCACTCGCAGAAGCGCGACCCGTACACCGGCGTGCAGGAGGCGGACAACGTCTGGGACTTCTGGGCCCACTCGCCGGCCTCGACCCACCAGATCACCTGGCTGTTCGGCGACCGCGGCATCCCCGCCTCGTACCGCCACATGAACGGCTACGGCTCGCACACCTACCAGTGGGTCAACGCCGAGGGCGAGGCCTACTGGGTGAAGTACCACTTCAAGACCAACCAGGGCATCCGCAGCCTGGACGGCGACCAGGCCGCCGAGGTGGTCGGCGCCGACGCCGACTCGCACCAGCGCGACCTCCACCAGGCCATCGAGCGCGGGGTGTTCCCGTCCTGGACCCTCTACGTCCAGCTGATGCCGGTCGCCGAGGCCGCGGACTACCGCTTCAACCCCTTCGACCTCACCAAGGTGTGGCCGCACGCCGACTACCCGCTGGTCAAGGTCGGCCGCCTGGTGCTCAACAAGAACCCGGAGAACGTCTTCGCCGAGGTCGAGCAGTCCGCGTTCTCGCCGAACAACTTCGTGCCCGGCATCGGCCCGTCCCCGGACAAGATGCTCCAGGGCCGGCTGTTCGCCTACGCCGACGCCCAGCGCTACCGCCTCGGCGTCAACCACACCCTGCTGCCGGTGAACGCCCCGCGCGCCACCGAGGCCGCCAACTACGGCCGGGACGGCTTCATGGCCGCCAACAGCGCCGGCCGCGGCAAGAACTACGAGCCCAACTCGTACGACGGCCCGACCCAGAGCGACGCCGCGCTCGCCGCACCGGTCAAGGTCGACGGCTACACCGGCACCTACACCACGCCGGCCCACAGCAAGGACGACGACTTCTTCCAGGCCGGCGAGCTGTACCGGCTGATGTCGGAGGGCGAGCGGACCCGGCTGATCGGCAACATCGCGGGCTTCCTGGCGCAGGTCACCCGGGACGACGTGGTCGAGAAGAACCTCGCCCACTTCCATGCCGCCGACGAGGAGTACGGGGCCCGTCTGGAGGCCGCCGTCACCAAGCTCCGCGCGGGCGACGAGGGCTGACCCGCCGCCCACCCGCCGTACCTGCCGTACCTTCCCCGTACCTGCCGTACCTTCCGCACCCTCAGGACCGCCGGGGCCCGCACCCCGGCGGCCCCACGACGGGCCTCTCCCCCTGGGCAGTGGGGGAGGGGCCCCGTCGGGCTTCGTGGGGGTGCTGCGGCGGACGGGGTGCCGGGTGCGGGTTCCGTTCGTGCGTGTGCGCGGGGCCCCTTGTACCAGCCGACCGGCCGTGCTCCACGGAATGTTCACGGATATTCACGGACGGCAGTCGCCCGAGCCCCGGGGTGGATAGGCTGGAGACCGCCCGCGGTCGCTCCGTGGGGGGACATCGGAAGGGGACGACATGTCGACACCAGCCCCGGGTCGTCACGCCGCGCTGGACCAGGGCCCGACGGGCCCGTTCACCTCCCTGCAGCACGCCCTCAGACTGCTGGAGGCCGTCGACCGGCACCCCGACGGCGCCACCCTGGTCGGCCTCGCGCGGGAGACCTCGCTGGGCCTGCCGACCGTCCGCCGGCTCGCCGAGATCCTCGAGATCGAGGGCTATCTCCAGTGCCAGGACGGCGGTTGGGTGCTCGGCGGCACCTTCGCCCTGCTCGGGCAGCAGAACCGGGAGCAGCTCGTCAAGGCCCGGCTGAACCGCAAACTCGCCGAACTCCGGGACGAGTTGGGTGCCGCGGTGTACTTCAGCCGGTACCACGAGGGGGAGTTGTCGGTCGAGGCGGTCTCGGCCGCCGACTACGCGCCCGCCGTGCAGGAGTGGGTGGACTTCCGCGCCACCGCGCACGCCAGCGCGATCGGCAAGTGCCTGCTCAGCCAGCTCGACGCGGACGGCAGGCGGGACCACCTCTCCCGGCACCCGGTCGCCCGGCTCACCTCCCGGACGGTCACCGACGCCGACCAGTTGATGCACCGGCTCGAGCGCCAGCCCGCCACGGTGCCGGTGCTGGACATCCAGGAGTACGCGCTCGGCACGGTCTGCGCGGCGGTGCCGATCACGGCGGGCAGCACGGTCGGCTGCCTGGCCACCTCGATGCCGGTGGACAACATCCACAAGCTCAAGGCTGCCGCGGAGCTGCTGGCCGCCCGGGCGGCGCCGCTGATGCTGGCGATGGCGGTCTGACGCCGCCGCACCTGACACCCGGGGCGGGTGGCCGCCCCTGACGGGCCTCGCCGGACGCGACACGTCCGGCGAGGCCCGACCGTTTTTCCGGGGAGGGGTTTCCGGGGGGCTCCGCCGGTGCACGTCACTTATTAGACTCGATGTCGATAGGAGTTGTCCAAACCCTTGTCGCGGTGGCTACCGGCGAGTACGTTTCGCAGGGTCGAGCCGCCGCCCCCAGGTCAGGAGGGCCTGCCATGCCCCGCCCCACCCCCGTCCCCGCCGTCGCCGCCCCCGCCGCGCGGGTGCACGAGAGCCTCGTCCTGGAGCCCCGGGACGTCCGCTTCGACTGGGCCCGGCTGCCGCTGCACTGGATCCCCGACGAGCCGATGGCCACCCACGTGATCAACGTGCTGCACCTGCTGCTGCCCGAGGGGGAGCGCTGGTTCGTCAAGGTGTTCAAGGAGGCGCTGCCGTTGATCCGGGACGAGCAGCTGCGCGAGGAGGTGCTCGGCTTCATCGGGCAGGAGGCCATCCACGCCGAGGCCCACCAGGAGGTCCTGGACCACCTGCTCGGCCAGGGGCTGGATCCGCGGCCGTACGTCCGGCAGATCTCCTGGCTGTTCCAGCGCGTCCTCGGCGACAAGCCGGGCCTGACGCCGGCGCAGCGGCGGGAGAACGTCATCGAACGGGTCGCCTTCGTCGCGGCGATCGAGCACTTCACCGCCTTCCTGGGCAACTGGGCGCTCAACTCCCCGGGGCTGGACCGGGCCAAGGCCGACCCGACGATGCTGGACCTGCTGCGCTGGCACGGAGCGGAGGAGGTCGAGCACCGCAGTGTCGCCTTCGACCTGATGGTCCACCTGGACCCGGGCTACCTGCGGCGGGTCCGCGGGATGATGATCTCCGGGCCGCTGCTGGTGCACCTCTGGGTGCGCGGCGCCCGTTTCCTGCTCGCCGCCGACCCGACGCTCCAGGGGCGGCTCAAGCCCACCTGGCGGGAGGCGGGCCGGATCGCCAAGCGCGGACTGCTGCCGGACCCGCTCCGCTCCGTCCGCTCCGGGCTGCGCTACCTGCGGCCGGGCTACCACCCGACCCAGGAGGGCTCCTCCAGTCAGGCGCTGGGCTACCTCGCCACCTCCCCGGCCGCCCGGGCGGCGGCCGGGCACGGCTGACGGATGGTGGGTGACGGCTGACGACTGACAGGTTTCAGCGAACGGATAACAGATGACAGCGAACAGATAACGTTATCTGTTCTCTGTTTTCTGTCATCTGAAAGTTGAAATCTGAAAGTTGAACGCTGTCACCCGCCGCCCCGCCGCCCGCCCCCTCTCCCACGGCAAGGACCCGCCCGGATGGACCTGCTCACCCCGCCCCCTGACCTCTACGGCCGCCCGCGCGCCGACGGATTCATGCGCCGGCTCACCGCCTTCGGCGACCGCTACTCCCCGGCCCTCGGCGGCCCCCTGCTGCGCCGCAGCCCCCGTCGCCCGCTCAGCCGCCCTACCCCGCCGCTCCAGCTGGTCGTCGCCGAGCGTCGCCAACTGGCCGCCGATGTCGTCGAGTTGACCTTCGCCGACCCCTCCGGCGGTCACCTGCCACCCTGGCAGCCCGGCGCCCACCTGCGCCTCGCCCTGCCCTCCGGCCGCGAGCGCCACTACTCGCTCAGCGGCGACCCCGCCGACCGCCGGCACTACCGGGTCGCCGTGCGCCGGCTGCCCGGAGGCGGTGGCGGGTCCGTCGAGGTCCACGACACCCTGCACCCGGGCACCCGCCTCACCGCCCGCCGCCCGCGCAACGGCTTCGCCTTCTGTGCCGAGCCCGCCGTCCTGCTGCTGGCCGGCGGCATCGGCGTCACCCCGCTCCTCCCGATGGCCCGTGAGGCCCAACAGCACGGCCTGGACTGGCGGTTGGTCCTCGTCGGCCGCAGCGCCGACACCCTCCCGTACACGGACGAACTGCGCGCCCTCGACCCGCACCGGGTCGTGCTGCGCACCGACGACGAGCACGGCGGTGTCCCCACCGGCGCCGAACTGCTCGCCCACGCCCCGCGCGGCGCGGCCGTCTACTGCTGCGGCCCGGCCCCGATGCTCACCGCCGTCCAGGCCGCACTGGACGAATCCCCGGCCGCCGCCCTGCACTTCGAGCGCTTCGGCGCCGCCCCGATCGCCGGCGGAGAGCCCTTCGCGGTCCGGCTCGGCGCCGACGGCCCGACCCTGGACGTCCCCGCGGACCGCTCCGCCCTCGACGTGCTGCGCGAGGCCCGCCCCGACCTCCCGTACTCCTGCCACCAGGGCTTCTGCGGCACCTGCGAGGTCCGCCTCGTGGCCGGCACGCCCGAGCACCGGGACCGCCGCCTCACCCCCGAGCAGCGCGCCGCCGGCGCCCTGCTGCCCTGCGTCTCCCGCGCCGCCGAGGGTGAGACCCTCGTGCTCGACCTCGACGTCTAGAAGGAGCTCCCGATGCCCCCGACGGCGCACGCGATGCCGACGTTCCCCTACACCGAGCGCGACCTCGCCCGCTTCCGCGAGACCCAGCAACTCGCCTACCACTGCGCCGAACAGGTCGCGGCCTGGATCGAACCCGGCGTCACCGAGCGCCAGGCCACCGCCGAACTGCGCCGCCGCCTGGTCGCCGCCGGGGTGCAGGACTTCTTCCACGTCCCCTTCGCCTGGTTCGGCGACCGCACGGCCTTCCGGCACTTCCGCACCCCGCTGCAGTTCTTCGCCGGCAACCGCCGCCTGGAGGAGGGCATGCCGTACGTGCTGGACTGCGCGCCCGTCGTGGACGGCTACACCGCCGACATCGGCTACGGGGGCAAGGTCGGCGAGAACAAGGTCTGGGACCGGCTGGCCGCCGACCTCGAGGTCTACCGCGCGCTGATCCTCGCCGAGGTGCGCGCCCGCAAGCCGCTCGACGAGGTGTACGCGGCGGTGGACGCGCAGATCGCCGCGCACGGCTACGACAACCGGCACCAGGTCTACCCGGGCCGGGTGATCGGTCACCAGGTCACCCGCAACACCGCGCGCGGCCCGGCCGGGGTGAACGTCTTCGGCTTCGGCGTGCGCACCCTGCAGACCCTCGGCCGCGAGCTCATCTCCGAGCGCCTGCAAGGCCGTTCGCCGCTGTGGGCGGACGGGCGGTCGTCCCGGCACGCGCCCACCCCGGGGCTGTGGGCGGTCGAGCCGCACATCGGATTCCGCGGCGTGGGCATCAAGTTCGAGGAACTGCTGGTGGTCACCGAGGACGACGCCCACTGGCTCGACGACGACCTCCCGCACGTCCGCCGCTGGACCACACCCGCGGCGGCCGCCGTGCCCGCCACCCCCGTACCGCCCGCCGCCGCCGAGCCCGCCGCCCAGGAGGCCACCCGATGACGACCCCGATCCGCCGCCGGACCGTCCACTCCGGCGGCCTCCCGCTCGCCGTCTTCGAGCAGGGCGACCCGGAGGCCCCCACCGTCCTCCTGGTGCACGGCTACCCGGACACCCACACCGTCTGGGACGACATCGCCGCCGACCTCGCCCGCGACCACCACGTGGTCCGCTATGACGTGCGCGGCGCCGGCGAGTCGGGCGTCCCGGCGCACCGCGAGGACTACCGCCTGGAGCGGCTCGCCGGCGACCTGTTCGCCGTCGCGGACGCCGTCAGCCCGGACCGCCCGGTGCACCTGGTCGCCCACGACTGGGGCTCGATCCAGTCCTGGGAGGCCGTCACCGCCCCAGGCGCCGAGCGCCGGATCGCCTCCTACACCACCCTGTCCGGCCCCAGCCTGGACCACATGGGCCACTGGCTGCGCCACCGGATGCGCCGCCCCACCCCGCGCCACCTCGGCCAACTGCTGCACCAGGGGCTGCACTCCTGGTACATCACCGCCTTCCACCTGCCCTTCCTCGCTCCGGCGGTCTGGCGCCTCGGCCTCGCCCGGGCCTGGCCGCGGGTGCTGCGCGACCTGGAGAACGTCACCCCGCGCGCCGACCACCCCCAGCGCACCCTGCGCCGCGACGCGGTCCGCGGCATCGAGCTGTACCGGGCCAACTTCCGCCCCACGCTGGGCAGTCCGCGCGAGCGGCGGACCGAGGTGCCGGTCCAGCTGGTCACCCTCACCCGGGACCGCTACGTCGGCACCTACCTCTCCGAGGGCCTGGAGCGCTGGGTGCCCCACCTGACCCGCCGTACACTGCACGCAGGCCACTGGTCGGCGCTGCTGGAGAAGGGAGCCACCGTGGCCGGAATGGTCCGCGAGTTCACCGCCCGGATCGAGACCGGGAGCGCCGGAGCGGCCCAAGGGCCTTACGGGGACGGCCGGTTGGTGGTGGTCACCGGCGGCGGCAGCGGTATCGGACGGGCCACCGCGCTGGCCTTCGCCGAGGACGGCGCCCGGGTGGTGGTCTGCGACCTCGACCTCGCGGCCGCCGAGCGCACCGCCGAACTCGCCTCGCTGATCGGCCCGCGGGCGCACGCCCACCAGGTGGACGTCTCCGACGGAGCCGCGATGGACGCCTTCGCCCAGCGCGTCGCCGCCGAGTACGGCGTGCCCGACGTGATGGTCAACAACGCCGGCGTCGGTCACTCCGGGACGTTCCTGCAGACCACCGAGAAGGAGTGGCAGCGCGTCCTGGACGTCAACCTCTGGGGCGTGATCCACGGCTGCCGTGCCTTCGGCACCCTGATGGCCGACCGCGGCCAGGGCGGCCACATCGTCAACGTCTCCTCGGCCGCCGCCTACCTGCCCGCCAAGGCGCTCACCGCCTACGCCACCAGCAAGGCCGCCGTGTTCATGCTCTCCGACTGCCTGCGCGCCGAGTTCGTCGACCACGGCATCGGCGTCTCCACCATCTGCCCGGGCATCGTGAACACCAACATCACCCGCACCTCCACCTTCTCCGCGACCACGGCCGCCGAGCAGTCCGCCAAGCAGGCCCGCGCGGCCAAGCTCTACGCCCGCCGCGGCTTCCCGCCGGAGAAGGTGGCCGCCGCCGTCGTCACCGCCGTCCGCACCGGCAAGCCCGTCGTCCCGGTCACCCCCGAGGCCAAGGCCGCCCGCCTCCTCTCCCGCCTCAGCCCCGGCCTCCTCCGCCTCGCCGCCCGCCTCAACGTCACCTGAGCCGCGGCCCCGCAGCTCCGCCGCCCCGCGACTCCGCCGGTATCCGGCCCGGTACCGGGTCCGTACCCCGGTCCGTACCCGGGCGGCCCGCAGCGGCCGCCCGGGCCTGTGAGAGCATCGCGGTCCATGGAGATGACGACTGCCCTGTGGTCCTTCGCCCTCGTGGTGGGGCTGCTCACGCTCGCGCCCGGGCCCGACACCGCCGTGATCCTGCGGACCTCCGCGCTCGGGCGGCGGAGCGAGGCGTGGGGGGTGGTGCTCGGGGTGCAGACCGGCACGCTGATCTGGGGGACGGCGTCGGCGGCCGGGGTGACGGCGCTGCTGACGGCCTCCCAGGTGGCCTACCAGGTGGTCCGCTGGGTCGGCATCGGGTACCTGCTGTGGCTCGGCGTGAAGCTGCTCCGGAGCCGGGGCGAGGAGACGGCGCCGAGCGAGGACGCGGGCGCCGGCGGGTTCGTGCAGGGCTGGCGCCGGGGCGCGTTCACCAATCTGCTGAACCCCAAGATGGGCGTCTTCTACGTGGCCGTGCTGCCGCAGTTCATCCCGGCCGGGGCCCCGCACTTCGCCGCCGGGGTGGCGCTGACCTTCGTGCACGTCGTGGAGGGCCTGCTCTGGTCGACGGTCCTGCTGGGCTTCGCCCAGGTGCTGCGGGGCTGGCTGCGCCGTCCGGCCGCCCGGCGCCTGATGGACCGGGTGACCGGCGCGGTGGTGGTGGGCTTCGGCGTGAAGCTCGCCCTGGCCGACTAGCGGCCCAGCCGGGACAGGCCTTCGCGCAGGTCCTCGGCGTTCATGCAGATGTGGGTCTGGACGGTCGCGTTGAACTCCAGCCAGAACGGCTCGCAGATGGACGGCAGCGCGGCCTCGTCCGGAACGTCGATCACGACGATCTGGGCGCGGCGGCCGTTGCGGTTGAAGAAGTAGGCTGCCTCGGGTTTGAGGTCGGCCATGATCCGTTCGAACTTCTCGCCCACCGTCCCGTCGGCGATCTGCCGGTTGGTGGTCGGGGTGTCGATCTCGATGTCGAGCAGCACACGCATCGCCGCTGCTCCTTCCCCGGGCTCGGGGTGAGTCCGCACCTCCAGCCTCCTGCTGCCGACTACCGTCCGCAACGTCACCCGGGCGGTCGCGGCGAGTGGCCGGTGCGGACCGTCCGGGCTGCACTGGGTACGCCGTTTCCCAACCGAAGGAGCCTCTGATGGCGCTCGTCGTGGTCTTCGACATCCCCGGTGCGACCCAGGCCCAGTACGACGCGGCGATCGCCGCGCTGGTCGGCCCCGGCAAGAGTTTCAACGTGCCGTCCGACCTGCCGGTGCCCGGCCTGATCTCGCACGTGGCCGGCCCGATCGCGGGCGGCTGGCACGTCACCGACGTCTGGGAGTCCCAGGCGGCCTTCAACGCCTTCACGGCCGTGCTGATGCCGATCCTGGCCGGGGTCGGCATCCCGGCCGTCCCGCCGAAGGTCTTCGGGGCGCACAAGTACGTGCACTAGCAAGGACGCGCACCGCCGGGCAGGCGCACGGGCGGGCAGGCGCACCGGCGGGCACGCGCATCGGCCGGGCCGTGCGAGGGCGTCACGCCGCGTGCGGCGAGCGCCGGTCGGCGGGCTCCCGGGACTCCCGGGACTCCCGCGACTCCGGTGCGGCGGTGTCGTGGTGGATCGGCCCGTCGCCGGCGCTCAGCGGCAGGCAGCTGCCGCCGCGGCGGTGGGCGATGATCTCGGCGGCGACGGAGACGGCGGTCTCCTCGGGGGTGCGGGAGCCGAGGTCGAGGCCGATGGGGGAGCGCAGCCGGGCGAGTTCGGTGTCGGTCAGTCCGGCTTCGCGGAGCTTGGCGTGCCGGTCGCGGTGGGTGCGTCGGGAGCCCATGGCACCGACGTAGCCGACCGGGAGGCGCAGGGCGCGTTCGAGCAGCGGGACGTCGAACTTGGCGTCGTGGGTGAGCACGCAGAGCACGGTGCGGCCGTCGAGCCGGCCGAGCTGGGAGTCCAGGTAGCGGTGCGGCCAGTCGACGACGACCTCGTCGGCCTCCGGGAAGCGCCGGGTGGTGGCGAAGACGGGCCGGGCGTCGCAGACGGTGACGTGGTAGCCGAGGAACTTGCCGATCCGCACCACGGCGGCGGCGAAGTCGATCGCGCCGAAGACGAGCATCCGGGGCGCGGGCACGTAGGACTCGACGAAGCAGGTGACCGTCCCCCGGTCCTCCTCGTCGCAGGGCCGGCCGTCGAGGCCGAGGACGATCCGCCCGGTGCGTCCGGCGTCGAGCATGGCCCGGGCCTCGGCGATGAGCGCACGCTCCAGCGCGCCGACGGTGGACGGTCCGACCGAGAGTGCCCCGACGGCGCCGTCGGCCGTGACGGCGAGGGTGGTGCCGAGGAGTCCGGCCGGTCCGGCGATCACCCGGGCGAGGGCGACGGGCGTCCCGTCGGCGACGTGGGCGAGGCCGGCGTCCATCCCCGGGTCGGCCCCGGGCACGACCGGCTGGACGAACACGTCGAGGACTCCGCCGCAGGTCAGGCCGACGGCGAAGGCGTCCTCGTCGCTGTAGCCGAAGCGTTCCAGGACGGGTTCGCCGGATTCGAGGGCGGCCTGGCAGAGCTCGTAGACGGCGCCTTCGACGCATCCGCCGGAGACGCTGCCGACGGCCTCCCCGGCCGCGTCGACGGCCAGGGCCGCCCCGGGGTCGCGCGGGGCGCTGCCGGAGACGCCGACGACGGTGGCCACGGCGAAGGAGCGCCCGGACGCGTGCCAGGCCTGCAGCTGCTCGGCGATGTCCTGCATGTCGGATGCTCCTTACACGGTTTCGACAGTAGCGGGGACGCCGCCGTACGGGAAACGATCCCGTACGGCGGCGGTCATGATCAACGGCGCTGGTGATCGACAGTGCTGGTGATCAACGGCGCCGATGCTCGAAGGCGCCGATGGTCACACGCGCTGACGCTGGAGGAGCGGTCAGTGCACGCCCAGCCAGGACTTGACCGGGCTGAGCGCGAAGTACAGGACGAACACGCCGGTGAGGATCCACATCAGCAGCCCGGGCTCGCGCCACTTGCCCTGGCCGGCCTTGATCACCGTGTAGGAGACGACGCCGGCGGCGACGCCCGCGGTGATGCTGTAGGTGAACGGCATCAGCACGCAGGTCAGGAAGGCCGGGATGGCGACCTCGCGGTCGGACCAGTCGATGTGCCGGGCCTGGCTCATCATCATCGAGCCGATCACCACCAGGGCGGCGGAGGCGACTTCGACCGGGACGATGCCGGCCAGCGGCGAGAAGAACAGCATCAGGGCGAACAGGCCGCCGGTGACGGTGGAGGCGAGGCCGGTGCGGGCGCCGTCGCCGACGCCGGTCGCGGACTCGACGAAGACGGTCTGCCCGGAGGCGCCGGCCAGGCCGCCGACCGCGCCGCCGGCGCCGTCGATGAACAGGGCCTTGGACAGGCCGGGCATCCGGCCCTGCTTGTCGGCGAGCCCGGCCTCGGTGCCGACGCCGATGATGGTGGCCATCGCGTCGAAGAAGCCGGCCAGCACCAGGGTGAACACGGCCACGGAGGCGCTGATCGCGCCCAGGCCCTTGCCGCCGAAGGCGCCGAACAGGTCGACGTGGCCGAAGAGGCTGAAGTCGGGGGCGGCGACGGGGCTGCCGGGCCAGACCGGGACGGAGTTCGCCCAGGCCTTGGCGGGTACGTCGGCGAGCTTGTTGACGACGACGGCGACCACGGTGCCGCCGGCGATGCCGATCAGGATCGCGCCGCGCACGCCGCGCGCCATCAGCACGAAGATCGTGAGCACGGTGAGGCAGAAGACCAGGACGGGCCAGCCGGAGAGTTCGCCGAAGGGGCCGAGCGACAGCGGGGTGGGGCCGCCGGTGTGCACGAAGCCGGCCTTGTAGAGCCCGATGATGGTGACGAACAGGCCGATGCCGATGGTGATCGCGTGCTTGAGCGGCAGCGGGATGCCGTTCATGATCTTCTCGCGCAGTCCGGAGACCACCAACAGCACGATCAGCAGGCCGTAGATCACGCACAGGCCCATGGCCTGGGACCAGGTGGTGTGGGGTACGACGAGCGCGGAGACCGCGCCCGAGACCGAGAGCCCGGCCGCCAGGGCGAGCGGCACGTTGCCGACGACGCCCATCAGGATGGTGGTGACGGCGGCCGCGAGGGCGGTGGCGGTGGTCAGCGCGGCGTGGTCGAGCCTGACGCCGTTGACGTCCGCGCCGCTGAGGATCAGCGGGTTGAGCAGGATGATGTACGCCATCGCCATGAAGGTGGTGAGGCCACCACGCAGTTCGTTGGCGAGGGTGGAGCCGCGGGCCGAGATCTTGAAGTACGCGTCGAGCGCGCCCTTGGGCTCCGCTGCCGGGGGAGAGGGGTGGGTCTCGTCCTCGGCGGGTCTGTCTGCTTCGGTGGTGCCGGGCTCCGTGGGGATCCTGGTCATGTCCACTCCCAAGTGTCAAAGGGGGTTGGGGTGGGCGAGCCGACCTGACTGCCAGTCAACGAAGTTGGCACAGGGGGACGGTATCGACTCACTGCGGGTGCTCGGGTGGGGGAGTGCCCGTCGTGCAGGTACAGGTACAGGTACAGGTGAGGGTGGTGCAGTTGAGGGTGGTGCAGTTGAGGGTGGTGCGCACCACTGCGGAACCCCGGCGTGGGCACGGGCAGCGGGTTTCTCCGGGGCGGCGGGGAAGACTCGGCGCCGCCCCGGAGAGGTCTGTGCTCCCGGTGCTAGCCGGGCTGTTCGGTGGTCAGGTGCTCCGGCCGGACCGGGATCCGGTTGAGCGCGAGCCCGGTCGCGTTGCGGATCGCCGCCACGATCGAGGGGGTCGCCGACACGGTCGGCGCCTCACCGACGCCGCGCAGCCCGTACGGGGCGTGCGGGTCGGGCAGTTCGAGGACGTCCACCGGGATCGGCGGGGTGTCCAGGATGGTGGGGATCAGGTAGTCGGTGAAGGAGGCGTTGCGCACCTTCCCGTCCCGGACGATGATCTCCTCCATCACGGCGAGCCCGAGCGCCTGGGTGCAGCCGCCCTGGATCTGGCCGACCACGGAGAGCGGGTTGAGCGCCTTGCCGACGTCCTGGACGGCGGTCAGCTCGACCACCTTGACCAGGCCCAGCTCGACGTCCACGTCCACCACGGCGCGGTTGGCGCAGAAGGTGTACTGGACGTGGCCGAAGCCCTGGCCGGTCTCCTTGTCGAAGGCCTGGGTGGGCCGGTGGTGGTGCTCGCGGGTGAGGTCGATGGCCTCGTCGCCGAGCAGGTCCACCATGGGCACGAGCACGCCGGCGCTCTCCGAGACGACCTTGCCGCCGGTCAGCGTGATGTCCTGGTGGGTCCAGCCGTAGCGGCGCCGGCCCTTCTCGATGAGCTCCCGCCGGACGGCCTCGGCGGCGAGCTTCACGGCGCCGCCGGTCATGTACGTCTGGCGCGAGGCGGAGGTCGAACCGGCCGATCCCACTTCGGTGTTGGCCGGGTGGATGGTGACCTGCTCGACGCCCAGCTCGGTGCGGGCGATCTGGGCGTGCACGGTGACGCCGCCCTGGCCGACCTCCGCCATCGCGGTGTGCACCATGGCGACCGGCTCGCCGCCGATCACCTCCAGGCGCACCCGGGCGGTGGAGTAGTCGTCGAAGCCCTCGGAGAAGCCGACGTTCTTGATGCCGACCGAGTAGCCGACCCCGCGCACGATGCCCTCGCCGTGCGAGGTGTTGGAGAGCGCGCCGGGCAGCGCGCGCACGTCCAGGTGCTCGGTGTCCAGCGGCGGCGGCAGCGGCATGTCCTTGGCCCGCTGCAGCAGTTCGGCCACCGGGGCGGGGGAGTCGATCTGCTGGCCGGTGGGCATGAAGTCGCCCTCCGACATCGCGTTCAGCTGTCGCAACTCGACCGGGTCCATGCCGAGTTCGGCTGCCAGCTTGTCCATCTGGCTCTCGTAGCCGAAGGCCGCCTGGACGGCCCCGAAGCCGCGCATCGCCCCGCAGGAGGGGTTGTTGCTGTAGAGCGCGATGGCGTGCATCCTCACGTTCGGGATCACGTACGGGCCGTGTCCGAGCGAGGCCGCGTTGCCGACGACGGCGGGGGAGGCGGAGGCGTACGCGCCGCCGTCCAGCACGATCCGGCAGTCGGCGAAGACGAGCTTGCCGTCGCGGGTGGCGCCGTGCTCGTAGTGCATCCGCGCCGGGTGGCGGTGGACGTGGCCGTAGAAGGACTCGTCCCGGGAGTACACGATCTTGACCGGCTTGCCGGTGTGCAGGGCCAGCAGGCAGGCGTGGATCTGCATCGAGATGTCCTCGCGGCCGCCGAAGGCGCCGCCGACGCCGGCCAGGGTGAGCCGGACCTTCTCCTCGGGCAGGTCCAGCACCGGGGCCATCTGCTCCCGGTCCACGTGCAGCCACTGGGTGGCGATGTAGAGGTCGATGCCGCCGTCCTCGGCGGGCACGGCCAGGCCGGACTCGGGGCCGAGGAAGGCCTGGTCCTGCATGCCGACCTCGTAGTCGCCGCTGACGACGACGTCCGCCATCGCCCGCACCTCGTCGGTCACGCCGAGGCCGGAGACCAGCCGCTGCTCGTGGCAGATGTTGCCGTAGGCGTGGGACTTGTACTCGTGCGGCTCGTGCACGTACCCGTGGGTCTGCGGGTCCAGGCACTGCTCCTCGGTGACGATCGGGGTGAGCACCTCGTACTCGACCTTGATCTTCTTCACCGCGCGCCGGGCGGTCTCCGGGTGGTCGGCCGCGACCAGGGCGATCGCCTCGCCGTGGTAGCGGATCCGGTCGATCGCCAGGGCCGGCTGGTCCTGGATCTCCAGGCCGTAGTACTTGGCGCCGGGGATGTCCTCGTGGGTGAGCACCGCGTAGACGCCGGGCACCTTGAGCGCCTCGGAGATGTCCACCGAGAGGATGTTCGCCCGGGGGTGCGGCGAGCGCAGCGCCATGCCCCAGAGCATGTCCTCGTGCCACAGGTCCGAGGAGTAGGCGAACTCGCCCCTGACCTTCAGGTTGCCGTCCGGGCGCAGCGGCGAGCCGCCGATGCCGTCCTTGGAGGCCTGGTTGATGTTCTGCAGGTTCTTCTGGCCCCGGATCGTCCGCGCGCTCATGCCGTGGCCCCCTTGCCCGAGCACTTGCGGGCGGAGGCGAGCCGCACCGCGTCCATGATCTTCTCGTAGCCGGTGCAGCGGCACAGGTTGCCCGACAGCGCCTCGCGGATGTCGTTGTCGCTCGGCTGGGAGTCCTGCTCCAGCAGGGCGTCGGTCTGCACCAGCAGCCCGGGGGTGCAGAAGCCGCACTGGACGGCCCCGGCGTCGATGAACGCCTGCTGGACCAGGCCCAGTTCGCCGTTCTCGTCGGCCAGGCCCTCGACCGTGCGCACCTCGCGGTCCTGCACCTGGCCGGCCGCGACCAGGCAGGAGCAGACCGGCACGCCGTCCAGGTAGACGGTGCAGGAACCGCACTCGCCCTGCTCGCAGGCGTTCTTCGAGCCGGGCAGGCCGACGCGCTCGCGCAACACGTAGAGCAGGCTCTCGCCCTCCCACACGTCGTCGGCCTCGACCGGCTTGCCGTTGGCGGTGAACGTGACCCTCATGCCGCGCTCCTGATCTGCTTGCTGTAGTCGTTCCAACACCAGGTGAGGGTGCGGCGGGCCATCACGGCCAGGGAGTGGCGCCGGTAGTCGGCGGTGCCCCGGACGTCGTCGATGGGGGAGGCGGCGGCCTTCACCAGCTCGCCGAAGCGCTGGACCACCTCGGTGCCCAGCAGCTCCCCGGACTCCCAGAGCCCGCGCTCGGCGAGCACCCCCTGGAGGTACTCCTCGGCCTCGACGGCGCGGCGCGGCGTGGGGGCGGCCGAACCGATACCGGTGCCGACGGTGCCGTTCTTCGGGTGAAGGGCGAAACCGAAGGCGCAGACCGCGATCACCATGGCGTTGCGGGTGCCGATCTTCGAGAACTGCTGCGGGCCGTCCGCGACCGGGATGCGCACGGCCCGGATCAGCTCGTCCGCCTCCAGGCTGTTGCGCTTCACCCCGACGTAGAACTCGTCGATCGGGATCAGCCGGGTGCCGCGCACCGAGGCCGCCTCGACGAACACGTCGCGGCCGGCCGCCAGCAGCGCGGGGTGGGCGTCACCGGCCGGGGAGGCGCCGCCGAGGTTGCCGCCGACGCCGCCGCGGTTGCGGATCTGCGGCGAGCCGACGGTGTGGGCCGCCAGGGCGAGCCCGGGCAGCGGCCCGGCGAGCTCCGAGATGATCCGGGCGTACGGGACGGAGGCGCCGAGTCGGACGACGCTGCCGTCGTTCGTCCATTCGGTGAGCTCGGTGACGCGGTTCAGGTCGAGAATCGCGGATGGCCGGTGCACGTCGAAGTTCAGCTCGACCATGACGTCCGTGCCGCCCGCGATGGGCAGCGCGGTCGGGTACTCAGCCTTCGCCGCGAGAGCCTCGTCCCAGGTGGCGGGCCGAAGGAACTCCATGCGGGTTTCTCCTCAAGTCTTCGCCGGCCGGGTGTCCGGTGGCGTGTCGCCCAGTGAACCCCTGTGACGCGGCCCACTGGCAGTCACCGATGGCATGAAGCCCCGGCTGTGAGCCCGCCCGGCATCCTGTACGTTCCTCTAAGCAGGAGAATCCGCAGCCCAGGTGTTCGCCGAGCGCTACCTACGACCGTAATCCGGCCGTGATTCGCGGGCTACGGGCCCGTAACCCGAACGCTCGCTGGTACGTAACGCCGAGCACGTATGTTCGGGCACACTGTCACCCCCGGACCGCGTGCCCGGCCGCCCCCGCCCCCCCGATCCGGCCCCCCACCCCGCCCCGGCCCCGAGCCCCACCCGCTCGTCCCGCCCCCTGTTCCAGCCCCCGTTAGGAGTCCGCGGATGCGTGTCCGTGACCTGCTCGCCCCCGGCGCCCCCCGACTGCGCCTGCTCGCGGCGGAGGAGGAGCTGGACCGGCAGGTCAGCGGCGTGATGACCACGGACCTGCATGACCCCGGCCGCTACCTGCACGGCGGCGAGCTGGTGCTCACCGGGATGCTCTGGCGCGGCGGACCCGCCGACTCCGAGCGCTTCGTGCGGACCATCGCGGCCGGCGGCGCGGTCGCCCTGGCGGCCGGCGAGGCCGAGGTCGGCCCGGTGCCCGAGGACCTGGTCGAGGCCTGTCGCCGGCACCGGATGCCGCTGCTGGCCGTCCCCGACGACATCGCCTTCGGCACCGTCACCGAGTTCATCGGCCGCCAGGTCTCCGCCGACCGCGCCGCCGACCTGGCCGCGCTGGTCGACCGGCACCGGCTGCTGGTCTCGGCGGCCGGCGGCGGCGGCCTGGACGCCGTGCTGGACCTGCTCGGCGGCGACCTCGACCTGGACTGCTGGGTGCTCACCCCGACCGGCGCGGTGATCGCCGGCCCGGCCGACCGGCTCACCGCCGAGGACCGCGACCAGCTGGTCCGCGCCCACCTGGCCGCCCAGCGCCAGCGCCGCCGCCCCCCGCACCGGGCCCGACTGGCCGCCGGCGCCTACTCGCTGCTGCCCGCCGCGGCCTCCGCCGAGCACGAGGCGCCGCTGGTCGACTGGGTGCTCGCGGTGGCCGGCGACGTCACCGAGTGGACCACCAAGCGTCAACAGCTCGCCGAGAACCTGGCCCGCCTGGTCGCCGCCGAGCGCCAGCGCCGGGACGAGGGCCGCCGGCTGCGCCGCCGACTGGCCGACGAACTGCTCGCCCTGCTGCGCCGCGACGCCGACCCGGCCGAGATCAGCCGCGCCCTGTACGCCTCCTCGGCGATGGCCGCCCGCTACGAGAGCCCCGAGCCCAAGTCCCCGTCCCAGGAGGCCTCCTGGCTGGTGCTCAGCGCCGAGGGCACCGGCCTGCCGGAGGGTACGGTGCGGGCCGTGCTGGAGGAGGCGCTCGGCGGCACCACGGACCGCGCCCTGGTCGCCGGGGCGGGCAACGGCGCTGTGGTGGTGCTGCCCGTGCTGGACAGCCCGGTGCCCGCCGACACCCTGCGCGAGCTGCTCGCCCCGCTGGAGGCCGGGCTGGGTTCGGAGGGCCGGATCACCCTGGGCGTCTCCGCCCCCGCCTCCGAGGCGGGCGGCCTGCGCGGCGCCCTGGAGGAGGCCCGGCACGCCCGCCGGATCGCCGCCGCCCGGGTCGGCCGGGTCTGCGTGGCGGGCCCGGAGGAGCTGGCCTCGCACGTGCTGCTGCTGGCCGCCGTCCCGGACGAGGTCCGCCGGGCGTTCCGCAGCCGGCTGCTGGACAAGGTCATCGCGTACGACATCGAGCACCAGGCGGACCTGGTCCGCACCCTGGAGGCCTTCCTGCGCTCGGACGGCTCCTGGACCCGCTGCGCGGGGCAGCTGCACGTCCACGTCAACACCCTGCGCTACCGGATCGGCCGTATCGAGGAGCTGACCGGGCGGGACCTCTCCCGCCTGGAGGACCGGGTGGACTTCTACCTGGCGCTGGAGCTGGCCTGACCGTTTCCTGACCGTTTCAGGGCCTCTTCCGGGAGGTCGCCGACAGAACGGCCGGGGGCCCGCCGCGAACGCGCCGTCACCGGACTGACCGTGGGCGGCGGCCTGGGCGCGGCCTACGTGGGCGGGCAGCAGGCCCCGTCCTTCGCCGTCTGGGCGGAGCG
>NZ_JBEOSP010000014.1:31210-208360 GCF_040303105.1 Kitasatospora sp. NPDC096128
GGATCAGCGAGGCCTGGAGGATGACCGCGACGGCGTACGGGATTCTGCGCACCCAGCGTCGGCGGGAGTTGCCGAGCAGCGGGGGCGAACGTTCGCGGCGGGCCCCCGGCGGTGGCGGTCGGTCACTGCACGGGGATGATCGTGGTCAGCCACTCGAAGGCGCTCGGGACCATCCGCTTCCACATGTCGGTGGTGTGCGGGCCGGTGCTCTCCTCGACCTGGACCTTGGTCGGCTCCTTGGCCGCGGCGGCGATCGCCTGGCCGTCCTCGTAGCCGTCGCCCTTGGCGCCGCTGACCAGCAGGGCGACCTTGGGCGGCTGCTGGGCGGACTTGAGGATGTTGACCGGGTTGTTCGCCTCGCGCAGCTTCGGGTCCTTGCCGACCAGCGAGTCGCCCTCGGTGGCCGGGTCGTTGTAGCCGGACATCGCGATGCCGGCGCGGTAGCGGTTGGGGTGGGCGAGCGACAGCTTGGCCGCGCAGTGGGCGCCGGCCGAGTAGCCCGCGATCGCCCAGCGGTCCGCGGACGGGTCGGCGCGGAAGTTGTCCATCACCATCTGGGGGACGTCGCGGGTGATCCAGGCGTCCGCGTTGATCTTGCCGGGGATGTCGGTGCAGCCGGCGTCCTGGTGGCTGCCGAGCAGCAGGGTGCGCGGCGAGACCAGGATGAAGGGCGCGACCTTGCCCTGCTGCATCAGCGGCTTGAGCTGCTCGGAGACCTTCAGGGTGCCGTACCAGGTGGAGGAGGAGCCCGGGTAGCCCGGGATCAGCTCGACCACCGGGAACTTCTTGTCCTTGAACGCCGGGTCGTTGTACTGCGGCGGCAGCCAGACCAGCACCTCGCCGTCGACCCCGGACACCTGGCCCTTGAGGTCGGTCTTCTGGACGTCGCCGGGCACCGCCGGGTCGTTCACGCCGCCGAACTTCTGCAGCACCTTGGGCGGCTGCTTGGCGGCGTCGCCGGGCTGGCCGTTGCCGGCCGGGTCCGCCGGCGGGACCGAGGGCACGGCCCGGACGTGGTCACCGGTGCCGAGCAGGTCGTCCCAGTTGCCGTAGATCAGGTTCGCGTTGTTGACCATCACGAAGACCATCAGGACGGCGGTGACCTGGCAGAACATGATCATGACGATCCGGGACAGGGTGCGCACCGGCTGGGGGCCGCGCACCTTCCCCCAGAAGAGCAGCGCCACCGTGATGGACACCGGCACCAGGATGACGGTGAGGATGAAGAATGGCGTACCTGTCAGTTCCATCAAGTTCTCGTATCCGGGTCGCTCGCCGCCCGGGCCCCACTCGCCCGAACGCACGTCAATGGCATCAGACGGCAGTCGACGGATGATCGGTTGCCGTCCGAATCTGTGCGGAACCTGAGAGGAACATCACGTTTCCGAGCTGTTCCCGCTTCGGGTCGGCGCCTAGTCTGTCACCCGGACGGTCGTGGTCCGGACCAGATGTTCAGCGAACTTCCAGGAAGGTCCCCCGGGGCACCTTACCTGCCGCGCCGATCGCACTGCCGGGCGAGGCGGTGCGATCCCGCGCGGCCGGGCCAGAGAGACTATGGGGATGAGCACTACCCGCTTTCGCCCGTCCCGCCGCTTCTGGCCCGTGTGCGCCGTCCTGGCCCTCGCGGTCACCGCGGCCGGTTGCAGCAGTACCGGAGGCAGACGCGCCGAGGAGGCCCGCGCCAAGGCCGCGGCCGCCGGCGGCAGCGCCGTGACCACCCCGCGCTGGAAGGTCGCCATGGTGACCCACGCCGGTGCCGGCGACGCCTTCTGGGACAGCGTGCGCAAGGGCGCGGAGCAGGCCGCCGCCAAGGACAACATCACCTTCCTGTACTCCAACGACGCGCAGACCCAGAACCAGGTCCAGCTCGTCCAGGCCGCCATCGACCAGAAGGTCGACGGCCTGCTGGTCACCCTCGCCAAGGGCGACGCGATGGCCGACGTCCTCGGCAAGGCCAAGGCGGCCGGCATCCCCGTGATCACGATCAACTCCGGTCAGGAGTTCTCGGCGAAGTTCGGCGCGCTGACCCACATCGGCCAGGACGAGTCCTCGGCCGGTCAGGCGGCCGGCGCCGAGCTGGCCTCGCGCGGCCGCAAGAACGTGCTGTGCGTGATCCACGAGCAGGGCAACGTCGGCCAGGAGCAGCGCTGCTCGGGCGCCCAGGCCAAGGCCGGCGGCGGCTTCCAGGTGCTGTACGTCAACGGCGTCGACATGCCCGACGCCCGGGCGTCGATCTCCGCCAAGCTCCAGGCCGACCCCTCCATCGACACCGTGCTCACCCTCTCCGGCCCGATGGCCGCCACCGGACTGCAGGCCGTCCAGGACGCCCACCGCGGCGTGGAGCTGGACACCTTCGACCTGGGACCGCAGGTGGTCGCCGGGCTCAAGTCCGGCAGCGTCGGCTTCGCCGTCGACCAGCAGCCCTACCTCCAGGGCTACGAGGGCGTGGACCTGCTCTGGCTGTACAAGTCCAACCTGGACATGCTCGGCGGCGGAAAGCCCGTCGCGACCGGCCCGCAGATCCTGACCAAGGACAACGCCGACGCGCTCGCCGAGTACGTGGCGAGGGGGACCAGGTGAGCGGCTCGACCACCCCGGACCTGCTCGTCCAGGACCGTCCGGCCGCCCTGCGGCGCCTGCTCGCCCGCCCGGAGCTCGGCTCGCTGATCGCCGCCGTCGCGGTGTTCGCGGTCTTCGCCGCCGCGGCCGAACCCTTCCTGCGGGTCTCCTCGCTGGGCACCGTGCTCTACGCGGCGTCCACCATCGGGATCATGGCCGTGCCGGTCTCGCTGCTGATGATCGGCGGCGAGTTCGACCTGTCGGCCGGCGTGCTGGTCACCACCGCCGCGCTGACCTCCTCGATGGTCTCGTACCAGTTCACCGCCGTCACCTGGGTCGGCGTCCTGGTCTCGCTGGCCACCACGCTGGCGATCGGCGGGTTCAACGGCTGGATGCTCGGCCGCACCAGGCTGCCCAGCTTCATCGTCACCCTGGGCACCTTCCTGATGCTGACCGGCGCCAACCTGGGCGTCACCAAGGCGGTCTCCGGGACGGTCTCCACCAAGTCGATCTCGGACATGCAGGGCTACCAGACCTGCCGCTGGCTGTTCGCCTCCGAGGTGAACATCGGCGGGCTGACGGTCAAGGCCACCGTCTGGTGGTGGCTCGGCCTGCTGGCGATCGGCAGCTGGGTGCTGCTGCGCACCCGCTTCGGCAACTGGGTCTTCGCCGTCGGCGGCGACGCGGCCGCCGCCCGCGCGGTCGGCGTGCCGGTCGCCCGGACCAAGACGGTGCTCTACCTGGGCGTCGGCTTCGGCGCCTGGGTGCTCGGCCAGCACCTGCTGTTCTCCTTCGACACCGTGCAGTCCGGCGAGGGCGTCGGCAACGAGCTGATCTACATCGTCGCGGCCGTGATCGGCGGCTGCCTGATCACCGGCGGCTACGGCTCGGTGGCCGGCTCCGCGCTCGGCGCGCTGATCTTCGGCATGGCCAGCAAGGGGATCATCTACGCCCAGTGGAACCCGGACTGGTTCAAGTTCTTCCTCGGCGCGATGCTGCTGCTGGCCGCGCTGCTCAACGCCTACGTCAAGCGCCGGGCGGAACGGGGTCCGCGATGAACGACGAACTCCGCTCCGGTACGGAGCTGCTGGCGCTGGAGGGCGTCGGCAAGACCTACGGGACGGTCCGCGCGCTGCAGGACGTCTCGCTGACCCTGCGGGCCGGCGAGATCAGCTGCGTCCTGGGCGACAACGGGGCCGGCAAGTCCACCCTGATCAAGATCATCTCTGGGCTGCACCGGCACGACGAGGGCGTCTACACCGTCGGCGGCGAGGAGGTCCGGCTCGACTCCCCGCGCCAGGCCCTCGACCGCGGCATCGCCACCGTCTACCAGGACCTCGCCGTCGTCCCGCTGATGCCGGTGTGGCGCAACTTCTTCCTCGGCTCCGAGCGGGGCACCCGCCGCTGGGGCGGCCTGCGGCTGGACGCCGAGGGCATGCGCGCCACCACCCGCGAGGCGCTCGCGCGGATGGGCATCGACCTGCACGACGTCGACCGGCCGATCGGCACCCTCTCCGGTGGGCAGCGCCAGTGCGTGGCCATCGCCCGTGCCGTGCACTTCGGGGCCAAGGTGCTCATCCTGGACGAGCCGACCGCGGCGCTCGGCGTCAAGCAGTCCGGGGTGGTGCTCAAGTACGTCACCGCGGCCCGCGACGCCGGGCTCGGGGTCGTCCTGATCACCCACAACCCGCACCACGCCTACCTGGTCGGCGACCACTTCACCCTGCTGAAGCGGGGGCGGATGGCCGGCAGCCACCCGCGCGCCGAGATCAGCCTCGAACAGCTCACCACCGAGATGGCCGGCGGCTCCGACCTCGCCGAGCTCTCGCACGAGCTGGCCCGTCCGTCCGTCCCCGGCACCACCGAGCCCGGCACCACCGGACCCGGCACCACCGAACCCGACTCCCGTGAGGAGCGTCCGAAGCCGTGAACAGCCCCCAAGGCAGCACTCGGCCGGCCGTCCTGCCGACCCTGCTCGGCCTCGGCCCGCGCGCCGAGCGCCGCCGCCGCGCCCTGCCCGCGGGCATACTGCGGCTGCCCACCATCGGCGTCGACATCGGCGGCACCAAGGTGGTCGCCGGGGTCGTCGACGGCGAGGGGAAGGTGCTGGAGAAGCTCCGCACCGACACCCCGCACAAGAGCAGGAGCGCCAAGGTCGTCGAGGACGTGATCGTCGAGCTGGTGCTCCAGCTCGCCGACCGGCACGACGTCCACGCGGTCGGCATCGGCGCGGCCGGCTGGGTCGACGCCGACCGCTCCCGGGTGCTCTTCGCCCCGCACCTCAACTGGCGCAACGAGCCGCTCCAGCAGGCGCTCAGCGAGCGGCTGCGGTTCCCGGTGATCGTGGAGAACGACGCCAACGCGGCGGCCTGGGCCGAGTGGCGCTTCGGCGCCGGGCGCGGCGAGGACCACATGGTGATGCTCACCCTGGGCACCGGCATCGGCGGCGCGGTCGTCCGGGACGGCTACGTCGACCGCGGCAAGTACGGCCTGGCGGGCGAGTTCGGGCACATGCAGGTGGTGCCCGGCGGTCACCGCTGCCCGTGCGGCAACCGCGGCTGCTGGGAGCAGTACTCCTCCGGCAACGCCCTGGTGCGGGACGCGCGGGAGCTGGTCGCCGAGGAGTCGCCGGTGGTTCAGCCGCTGCTCGCCCGGGCGGGCGGCACGGTCGAGGGCATCACCGGGCCGCTGGTCACCGAGGCCGCCCGGGAGGGCGACCCGACCGCCACCGAGCTGCTCTACGAGGTCGGCACCTGGCTCGGGGTCGGCATCGCCAACCTGGCCGCCGGCCTCGACCCGGGGCGCTTCGTCATCGGCGGTGGCGTCTCCGAGGCCGGCGACCTGCTGCTCGGCCCGGCCCGGGACACCTTCCGCCGCACCCTGACCGGCCGCGGCTTCCGGCCCGAGGCCAGCATCGTCCACGCGGCCCTCGGCAACGAGGCGGGGCTGGTCGGCGCCGCGGACCTGGCGCGGCAGGTCGCGCGGCGGTTCCGCACCATCAAGCGGCGGCGGGTGGAGCGCGCGCTGTAGGGGCGGGGCGGGTGACGGCCTTCGGCGAACGGGTTTCAGCGAACAGATAACAGATGACGTTATCTGTTCGCTGAAATCTGAAAGCTGAAAGTTGAAATCTGTCAGCTGTCACCCGTCGGCCGTCATTCGCCGCACTCACCCCTCCGTCCCCTCCGTCACGTCAACTACCCGTTGGTAGCTGTGCGGTGTGGTTGTCGGAGTCATGCCTCCTGTGGAACAACTGAGGTGACGTCGACTCAGGAGGACTCGGATGAGGGCTCTGACCCGCTTAGCGCCACCACTGCTGCTCGCCACCGCACTGGTCTGGGCCACCACCGGGCCCGCCGGGGCCGCGGCACCGCCGCCCAAGGCGCCGGAGGCGGTGGGCTGGGGCGGGGCGGTGGCCTCCGTGGACGCCGATGCCACCGCCGCCGGGATCGAGGTGCTGCGCAAGGGCGGGAACGCCGTGGACGCGGCCGTGGCCGCCGCCGCGGCGCTCGGCGTGACCGAGCCCTACTCCTCCGGAATCGGCGGCGGCGGTTACTTCGTCTACTACGACCACGCCACCGGCCGGGTGCACACCATCGACGGCCGCGAGACGGCCGGCCGCACCGCCGACAGCGGACTGTTCCTGGAGGGCGGCAAGCCGCTCGCCTTCGCCGACGCCGTCACCAGCGGACTGTCCGTCGGCGTCCCCGGCACCCCCGCCACCTGGGACTCCGCGCTGCGCCAGTGGGGCACCCGCTCGCTCGCGCAGAACCTCGAACCCGCCGAGCGGATCGCCGAGGACGGCTTCGTCGTCGACGGCACCTTCCGCGGCCAGACCTCCGACAACTACAGCCGGTTCAAGGACTTCCCGGCCACCGCCAAGATCTTCCTGCCGAACGGCAAGCTCCCCGAGGTGGGCTCCGTCCTGCGCAACCCCGACCTCGCCGCGACCTACAAGCTGCTCGCCAAGGACGGCGTGAAGGCCTTCTACCAGGGCGAGTTGGCGCAGGACATCGCCAACACCGTGCAGCACCCGCCGGTTGACCCGGCCTCCGGCCGCAACGCCCGTCCCGGGAAGGTCGACACCGCCGACCTGGCCGCCTACCAGGTCCGCCGCCAGGCGCCCACCCACGTCGCCTACCGCGACTACGACGTCTACTCGATGGCCCCGTCCAGCTCCGGCGGCACCACCGTCGGCGAGGCGCTGCACATCCTGGAGGACGGCGACCTCTCCGGCTACAGCGGCACGCAGTACTACCACCACTTCCTGGAGGCCTCCCGTATCGCCTTCGCCGACCGCAACCGCTGGGTCGGCGACCCGGCCTTCGGCGACGTCCCGACCAAGCAGCTGCTGTCCGAGCGCTACGCCGCCTCCCGGGCCTGCCTGATCAGCCCCGACCACGCGCTCACCAGCCCGCTCGCCCCCGGCGACCCGCGCCACCCGGCCGACTGCGCCGACACCGGCCAGGCCCTCCCCGAGCCGTACGAGGGCCCCAACACCACCCACCTGACGGTGGCGGACCGCTGGGGCAACATCGTCTCCTACACCCTCACCATCGAGCAGACCGGCGGCAGCGGCATCACCGTCCCCGGCCGGGGCTTCCTGCTCAACAACGAGCTGACCGACTTCGACTTCACCCCGCTCGCCGCCGGCGTCCCCGACCCCAACCTGCCCGGTCCGGGCAAGCGGCCGCGCTCCTCGATGTCCCCGACCATCGTGCTGCGCGACGGCGAGCCGCTGCTGGCCACCGGCAGCCCCGGCGGCGCGACCATCATCACCACCACCCTCCAGGTGCTGCTCGGCCGCCTCGACCGGGGGCTGAGCCTGGAGCAGGCCATCGCCGCGCCGCGCGCCAGCCAGCGCAACAGCGCCGTCACCCAGGCCGAGCCGGGCTTCCTGGCACTGCCGGAGCGGAGCGCGCTGGAGGCCCTCGGGCACCGGTTCGCCGACGGCGGCGAGATCGGCGCCGCCACCGGCGTGGAACGGCTGCCGGACGGCCGCTGGGTGGCCGCCGCCGAACCGGTACGGCGCGGCGGCGGCTCGGCCGCGGTGGTGCGCCCCGCGGGCTGACACCCAGCGGGCCGGAGCGCCGGGGCCTTGCGCCCCGCGGGCCGGGGCACCGACCCGCCCGGCCGGGTCGTCGGTCGGGCCGGGGCGCCGGTCGGGCCGGGGCGCCGGTCGGGCCGGGTTGTCGGTGCCGGGCGGTATGTTCGGGGTGGGCCTCCCCCGGGGGCCCACCCCCGTCCGCACCGACCGAACCACCGGGAAGGCCGCCCGCCGTGACCGTCCGCATCGCCACCTGGAACATCAACTCCGTCACCGCCCGGCTGCCCAAGCTCCTGGAGTGGCTGGAGAGCGCCAAGCCCGACGTGCTCTGCCTCCAGGAGCTCAAGTGCGCGGCCGACGCCTTCCCGTACGAGGAGGTCCGCGAGCTCGGCTACGAGACGGCCGCGCACGGCACCGGCCGGTGGAACGGCGTCGCCATCGTCTCCCGGCTCGGCCTGGACGACGTCGTACGCGGCCTGCCCGGCCAGCCCGGGTACCTGGCCGACGGCGCCCTGCTGCCCGACGTCGAGCCGCGCGCCATCGCCGCCACCTGCGGCCCGGTCCGGGTCTGGTCGGTCTACGTGCCCAACGGCCGCGAGGTCGACCACCCGCACTACCACTACAAGCTGGAGTGGCTGGAGGCCCTGCGCAAGGCCTCCGCCGAGGACGCGGCCGGCCCCCGCCCGTTCGCCGTCCTCGGGGACTTCAACATCGCCCCCACCGACGCGGACGTCTACGACGTCGCCGCCTTCGAGGGCCTCACCCACGTCACCCCGGTCGAGCGCGCCGCGCTGGAGGCCCTCGGCGAGATCGGCCTGCACGACGTGGTGCCGCGCCCGCTGAAGTACGACCACCCGTACACCTACTGGGACTACCGCCAGCTGGCGTTCCCGAAGAACCGAGGCATGCGGATCGACCTCACCTACGCCAACAAGCCCTTCGCCGACGCCGTCACCGACAGCTACGTGGACCGCGAGGCCCGCAAGGGCAAGGGGACCTCGGACCACGCCCCGGTCGTGGTCGACCTGGACCTCTGACCGGCTCCGGGCGGTGGCCCCGCGCGGCGGCGACACCGGCGGCGACACCGACGGTGGTGACACCGAGTGACGGTTACACCGGGTGACGGCCCGTCGCCCGAACGGTCCTGAGCGGTGGCCGGGCCCGCCGGGCCTCCCTACCGTCGGTGAATGACCGGGTGCGGTTGACACACCACGTGGACATGGGAGTCCCCGGCCGCGCCCGAGAATCCCGGAGGTTCCGGCATGCGCTCCACGCGTACGGCGGCCGCCGCCCTGATCGGCGCGACGGTGCTGACCGGTCTGACGGCCCCCCTCGCAGCGGCCAGGGACGGCGCGGCCTCGGTCAGCCCGTCCCAGGCCGCACCGGGCCAGACCGTGACGGTCACGGTCTCCTGCGAGAAGTCGGACAAGCCCGACGCCAAGACCATCACCGCCCACTCCGCCGCCTTCGAGGGCGGCCCCGCGACCCTCACCCTGGGCGCCGACGGCAAGCACAGTGGCTCCGCCCGGCTGGCCTCCCAGCACAACGGGGACAGCAGGGTCGACGGCACCTGTCCGGACGGCGGCGCCTTCTCCACCACCGTCACGGTCTCCACGGTGACCGCGAGCGGTCCGGACAAGGGCCTCGGCGACTGGGGCAAGGCCGCGGGGGAGTGGGCCGGCTCGCTCGGCCAGTCCGGCGCCGGCAGTCAGCAGGTGGCCCCGCACGGAGCGGTGAAGACCGGCCTCGGCGGCTCGGTCGCGGCGAACCCGGCGGAGCTGGCCGGAGGGCTGGCCCTGGTCGCGGGCGGCGTCGGCGGCTTCTGGCTGCTCCGGAGGCGCAGTGCCTGAAGGCCCCGCCCGCCCCGCACGCGCGCGCCGCGCCGCCGGACCCTGAGCGGGGTCGGCGGTGCGGCGGTGCGACGGTGTGTCGGTGGACGGCCGGTGCGGCCGCCCGGCGGTGCGTCAGAGGGCCGCGCGCTCCTGCCGCTCCTCGTGCTGGAGGAGGCCGCTGGCCAGCAGGTACTGGGCCAGCACGTACGTCGCCATGATCCAGAACTGATGCCCCGGCAGCTCGCGCCACTTCGCCAGCTGGGTGGCGATCAGCGTGTCGGAGAGCAGGAACAGCGCCCCGCCCAGCCCGGTCCGCCAACCCAGCCCGGCCGCGGTGACCGCCGTCGAGGCGAGCAGCAGGCTGTAGCCGGCCACCGGGGCCTTGAGGTCCCCGAGGTCCGGCCAGAGCTGACCGATCATGCCCGCCCACGCCGCCGCGTACGCGGCCGCGACCACCAGCGCGCGCCGTCGGTCGGTGAACGCCCCGCGCTGGACGAACATCGTGACGTAGCAGACGTGCGCGGCCGCGAACGAGCCCATCCCGGCCAGGAACGCGGTGTCGTCCTTCAACTGCAGCAGCACGTCCCCGCCTGCGCTCGCCAGCAGCGCCGGGGCCAGCAGCTTCGGGGCCTCGCGCTCGGCCCGGGCCGCCGCCGCCGTGCTGTGTGCCGCCAGCAGCGGCATCAGGGCCGGCTTGGTGGCGTTCCGCAGCACCGAGGACCCGGACAGGATCGAGCCCAGGTGCACCGCCGAGGTGGCCGCGAAGCCGCCGAGCAGGCCGGTGGCCGAACGCAGGCGCCCGCCGAGGCCGGTGGCGCGGGTGATGGTCGTGCTGATGCTCATGCGCCCGCCTCGCTGCGCTCGGCAGGGGCGTTCGCCCCTGCGCACCTCTTCATGATTCGTTCGCTGCGCTCGCTCATTCGGCGCGTGCCTCCGGGGTGGGCGGGATTCACAGACCTTAGGGACCGGGCGAAGCCGGGAAGGACAGGTTACCGGTGCGTAACCCGGTCCGGGCGCGGCGGCTGACGGCGCGGCCGGGAGAGCGGAGCGTCGGCGGCCGCTTCCAGGGCTCCTGCGGAGACTTCCTCAGGAGGGCGGTTGCTGCCACCGGGTGAGCGGTCACCGTCTACGCTGGACCCCGACATGGAGCAGCAGGAGTACGCGGTCGGCGCCACCCGGGTGGCCGCCGGCAGGCCGGACGGACGCACGGGCGGGGCAGGGCGGGGAACCGCCGCCGCCGTCCTCGCCGTACGCGGACCCGAAGCCGCCGTCACAGCCGGCGCCGCTGCCGAACCCGACGCCGCCGCCGACACCGAGAGCGCCGCCGGGCCCGCTGCCGGCGCCACCGGGCCCGCCGACCCGGCCGATGCCGTGGGCGGGAGCCGTGCTGACGGCCCGCAGGAAGTGGCCCAAGGGCTCTCGCCCGACCCGGGCCTGCTGCGGCTCGCCCACTGGTTCGCCGCCGCCACCCCCGCCGACGCCGACGACCTCTGCGCCGCCTCCTTCGGCCTCTACCCCGCCCGCCACCTCGGCGCCGCCGCCGAGCCCGGCGACCCCGCCGTCAGCTGGTGGCACGGCCCGACCGCCCACGCCGCCTCCGCCCCGCGCGCCCGCGAGGCGCGCGCCGACGGCGGCCTGCGGCGCGCCCGGCGCGACGCCGCCGCGCTGCCCGTCGTCCGGTCGGGCGCCAAGCCCGGCAGGCCCGGCCGGCACCGCAGGCCGGAACGCTCCCGGGCCCTCCCGGAGCTGCCCTGCGACCTACCCGACCCCGTGGTCGTGGAACTCCCGGACGCCGAACGCCGCATCGCCGCCCGGCTGCTGCTCGCCCACCCGCTGGTCACCGCCTCCGGCCCGCACGCCGACGGCTTCCCGCTGATCCGCCGTCACCGCGACTGGCTCACCGAACGCTTCGACACCCTGCTCGGCTACCGTCTGGTCGTTGGCCCCTGGCACGCCCGGCTGTGCAAGGCCGGTCTCGGCCCCGGCGCCGCCCGTCGCCTCGAACACCCGGTCACCGGCGCCCCGTTCACCCCGGCCGACTACGCCCAGCTCACCCTCGCCCTGGCTCTGCTCGTCGACGCGCCCGAGCAACTCCCGTACGGGCAGCTGCTCGACGCGATGCGGGCCGCCGCACCCGAGCTCGCACCCGGGTGCGCAGCCGAGCTCGCGGCTGGGGCCGCGACGCCCCCGGACCGCGCGGCCCCCGGGATGGCGCTCGCCGCGCTGGCCGAGTGGCAGGTCCTCGGCGACCTGCCGGCCGACCCCGCCGACACCGCCTTCGTGCTGACCGTCGACCGCGAACTCGCCCGCGCCGTCCCGGCCGGCCCGCCCGCGCTCGCCGACGACGCCGCCGACCTCATCCGCCGCGCCGCCGAGGCCGAACCCGCCACCGCCGTGCGGCGCCTGCTCGCCGAGACGCCCGTGGTCCTCGCCGCCGACCTCCCCGAGGACCGGCGCGCCTGGCTGCACGAGCACCGGCTCAGCGGCCCGGCCGCCCTCGCGGAGTTCCTCGGACTGGAGGCCGAACTGCGGGCCGAGGGCGTCGCCCTGCTCGACCCGGCCGCCGAACTCACCGACCTCGCCCTCCCCGGCACCGGCACCCTCGCCCAGGCCACCCTGCTGCTGGTCGAACGCCTGGTCGAGGAGGTCCGGCCGCTGCCCGGCGAGGCCGCGGACGGCGACGTCCCGATCGCCGACGCGCTGATAGACGGCCTGCTCGGCGACATCGCCGACGACCACGACCTCCCCGCCCGCTACCTCGCCGACCGCACCGCCCTGCGCCGCGACGCCCTCGACCTCCTCCACCGCCTCGGCCTGATCACCCCCACCCCCCGCACCACCTGGCTGCTCCGGCCCCCGGCCGCCCGCTACGCCCCGGCCCCCGACCTCCACCCCACTCCCGGCACCGGCCGCCACTCCCGCCCCGCCACCCCGCCCCGCGACGGCACTCGGGCGTAGGGGCACTCCCGTGGCCGGGGGTTCGACGACGGACCCCAGGGGCCCGAGCCCCGACCTCCACTCCACCCCGACCTCCACTCCGCCCCCGGCCGCCGCTCCCGCCCCGTGAGGGCACTCGGACGTAGGGGGCGCCGGGCCCCCTCCCGGCCCGCCGGGTGCCGGGCCGGGTGCGTCGGGTCGCCGACTCCCGCTCGCACCAGCGGCCTTGGGTCCGCCCCGCTCCCCGCTGACCAGGGTCGGGCGACACCTGGGCGGCGGGCCGGGGGTCAGGCCGGGATGAGGGCGGTCCATTGGGCGCGGGTGGGGCCGTCGTGGTCGGGGGTGAAGTCGGGGTGGGCGGCCAGCCAGGCGGTGAGGTGGCGGTCGACCTCCTCACTCCCGTAGGCGTCGTCGGGGGTGCGGACGAGGTGGCGCACGTGGGCGCGGGCGCGCATGACGACCGGGTCGTCGAAGGCGCAGGCGGCGAGGGCGGCGGCTCGACGGTCGGGGAGGGCCGAACTGTCCAGGAGTCGCTGCTCGTTGGCGCGGTCGGCGGTCACCTGGGCGTCGAACCAGGGGCGCAGGGTCCGGGCCGCCCAGTCGTGGTAGCCGGTGGGGTCGGCGGCGACCTGGTCGGCGTGGCCGGCGAGGTGCTGGGCGGCGCGCAGGCCGAGGGCGACGCCGTGGCCGAGGGTGGGGTTGGTGTGGACGAGGCTGTCGCCGGCGTTGACCAGGCCGGTGACGACGGGGCCGGCGTCGTCGGCGAGGGAGGTCCAGCGGTTGTCCAGGCCGGCCATCGCCAGGACGGGCGAGCGGGGTTCGGGGTCGAGGTCGAGCCAGGCGGCGCAGGCGGGGAAACGGCGCAGGACGGCCTCGAACACGTCGGGGTCGAGGAGTGCGCTGCGGGTCGGGTCGCCGGTGGAGAGCACCATGCTCAGCGCGAAGGTGTCGTTGTCGGAGGGGAAGACGCCGGCGAGGGCGAACGCGGCGGCCGAGCCGGTCTTCACCCGCCCGGGGTCGCGCGGGCCGTCGGCGCGCAGGCGGTACCAGCGGCACAGGTAGGTGATGCCGGTGCGGTGGCTCTCGACGACGGGCGGGCGGCAGCCGGCGGCGGCCAGCCAGGCGGGTACCGGTGAGCGGCGGCCGGCGGCGTCGACGACGAGGTCGGCCGGGTGGGTCTCGTTGTCGACCCGCAGTCCGGTGACCCGGGGCGGTCGGCCCTCCTCGAGGGTGAGGGCGCCGACCCGCCGGCCCAGCCGTACCTCGACGCCGGGTTCCCGCCGTACGGCCTCGGTCAGGGCGGCTTCCAGCACGATGCGGCGGGTGCGCAGGGTGATCAGTTCCTCGTCGCCGTCGCGGTGCGGCGGGTGCCGGTCGAACCAGTCGAAGTCGTGGTACTCCCGGGCGCCGCGGGCCAGCAGGTCGGTGTAGACGTCGGGGGCCTCGGCGCGCAGCACCGTGCGCACGGGGGCGAGGAAGGAGTGGGGCTGGTCGGCCTGGGGGACCCGGGGGCGCTTCCAGTGGAAGAAGTCCTGGTCGGGGTCGGTTCCGGACTGCCGGGTGTCCTGTTCGAACAGGGTGACCGGATGTCCCCTCCGGCCGAGCATGAGGGCCGTTCCCAGCCCGCTGATCCCGCCACCGATGATTGCAACCCGAGCCACTGCATCCCCTTCGCGTCGTGTTGCAGAACGATCATAGGGCTTACCGATCTTCGCCTTGACATGCCCCCCACCCCACTCCGGTACGGCGCCGGAAAGGCGAAAGCACCGCGTCCTGAGCCGGACGGCGGTGCTGGGGGCGGGACCGGTCGGTTACTTGCTCGCGCTGGCGGTGGCGAGCGGGCCGTGCTGGACGGTCTCCACGGTGGCGCCCACGCCGAGGGTGCCGAGGGCGATGGAGGCGAGGACGGCGATGCAGGCGAGGAGGCGGCGGTGGCGCTGGGGGAGCGGGAAGCGCGGTTCCTGGTAGGGCGCCTGAGGGCTGGCGTTCATGACAGGGAGGCTCCCAGTGCGGTGTGAACGGTCGGTACGCGCGGGTGAAGTCCGGACGGGGATCGGGCGTCGGTTGGCCGCATACGCCCCACCGGACGGCCGGGCGGGGCGTATGCGCTGGTCAGCGCGGGGCCCAGCGGGCTCAGCGGCCCCGGCCGCGCTCCGCGAGGGCTTCGCCCACCGCGACCCGGACGGCGTCCCGCAGGCCGTGGGCGGGGTGGAAGCGGGAGGGTCCGGCGGCCGGGTCCTCGCGGAGTTCCTTCACCAGGGAGACGCACAGCAGCAGCATCACCACGACGAAGGGCAGGGCGACCAGGATGGTGGCGTTCTGCAGCGCGGTGAGCCCGCCGGCCAGCAGCAGCGCGGCGGCGACCCCGCCCATCAGCACGCCCCAGACCACCACCAGCGGGGTGCGCGGGTGCAGCGAGCCGCGGCTGGAGAGCGAGCCGAGCACCAGGGAGGCGGAGTCGGCGCTGGTGATGAAGAAGGTCATCACCAGCAGCACCGCGATCACGCTGGTGACCGAGCCGAGCGGCAGCGAGCGCAGCATCTCGAACAGCGAGGCCTCGGCGCCGCGCGGGATGGTCGCGACCAGGTCGGCGGCGCCCGTACCGACCAGCCGGATCGCGGTGCCGCCCATGACGCAGAACCAGATCACCGTCGCCCCGCTGGGCACCAGCAGCACGCCGAGCAGGAACTGCCGGATGGTGCGGCCGCGCGAGATGCGGGCGATGAAGGTGCCGACGAAGGGCGCCCAGGAGAGCCACCAGGCCCAGTAGAAGATCGTCCAGGAGCCGAGCCAGCTCTCGTCGGTGAAGGCGCCGGTCTGGGTGGACATGGCGAGCAGGTCGGAGAGGTAGCCGCCGACGGTGGCCGGGACCGAGTCCAGCGCGAAGACCGTCGGCCCGAACACGAAGACGAAGGCCATGATCAGCGAGGCCAGCACCACGTTCGCGGTGGAGAGCCACTTGACGCCCTTGTGGACGCCGGAGAAGGCGGAGAGCACGAAGGCGGCGGTCAGCGAGCCGATGATGACGAGCTGGGCGTTCTGGGTGTTGCGGACGGAGGTGATGTACCCGAGGCCGTCGGCGACCTGGAGGGCGCCGAGCCCGAGGCTGGTCGCGGAGCCGAAGACGGTGGCGAAGACGGCCAGCAGGTCGATGGTGCGCCCGGCCCAGCCGTCCGCGCCGCGCTGCCCGATCAGCGGGACGAAGGCGGCGGAGATCCGGTTGCCACGGCCCTTGCGGAAGGTGGTGTAGGCGAGGGCGAGGCCGCCGACCGCGTAGATCGCCCAGGGGTGCAGGGTCCAGTGGAAGAGCGAGAACTCCAGCGCCTGCTGGGCGGCGGCCGCGCTCTGCGCTTCGAGGCCGGAGCCGGGCTGCGGGGCGGCGAACAGTTGCAGGGGCTCGCCGACGCCGTAGAACATCAGGCCGATGCCCATGCCGGCGCTGAACATCATGGCGACCCAGGCGAGGGTGGAGAACTCGGGTTCGTCGTCGTCGCGGCCGAGCCGGATCCGGCCGAAGCGGCTGAACGCGAGCAGCACGGTGAGGGCGAGGAACACGTCGGCGGCCACCACGAACAACCAGCCGAAGTTGTGCAGGACCCAGCCGAGCGCGGTGCTGGAGGCACGGCCGAGCGACTCGTCGGCGAACACGCCCCAGGCGACCACCGCCAGCACCAGGACGGCGCTGATGCCGAACACCGCCCGGTCGGTGGGGAGGGTGGCGGCGGGTTCGCCGGGCCCGTCGGGCTCCTTCACACGAGGGGAGGGCTGCGGCGGCTGGCTGCTCATCGGGGGCCTCTCGACATACTCGGAATACGGGGATTCAAGATGTATGTCGCACTATGTCCAGTCGGCGGCGCGAGTGCCGGGAGGGCGCGCCGGGCAGGCGGACGGTGGGGGCCTTCGACCCGAGGGGGCGTGCGGACCTGCGTCCCGTCAGGCCGCCTGCTCCTCCTCGCTCGGGGCGTGCGCGGTCGCGAGGTAGTGGGAGAGCACCCGGCGGCTGCGGCTGAGGTCGTCGATCCGGGCGTCCAGGTCGGCGAGTTCGCCGCGCAGGGTGGCGAGCAGGCTCGGGCAGGCCGTCAGCGCGGGGGCCGGACCGGTGGCGCAGGGCAGGATCCCGGCGATGACCCGGGTGGGCAGGCCGGCCGCGAGCAGGCTGCGGATCTGCCACACCCGGACGGTGTCCTCCTCCTGGTACTCGCGGTAGCCGGCCGGGGTGCGGGCGGGCTGGAGCAGCCCCTGCTCCTCGTAGTAGCGGAGCAGCCGGGCGGACACCCCGGTCAGGCGGGCGAGTTCTCCGATGCGCATGACCGGGCCAACGCGGGGCGGGACGGGGGTGTTCCCGGAGCCGGACCGCGACGCGTCCCCCGCGCTGCTCAGCCCGTCACGAACTCCAGCACGGCCGCGCGCAGTTGGGGCAGCGCCTCGACCATCGGCAGGTGCCCGCTGGGCAGTTCGACATAGCGCGCGCCGGGGATGCCCGCGGCCAGCAGGCGGTGCTGGGCCGGCTGGACGAGCATGTCCTCGGCGGCCCCGACGACCAGGGTGGGCACGGTGATCGAGGCCAGCTCGGCGCGCACGTCGGTACGGGCGGCGAGCCGGAACTGCTGCGGGAACCCGGCCGGCAGCGGGGACTCGAGCCCCGCCCGCAGCGCCGCGAGCCGGTCGGCGGGCAGCGCGTCCACCCAGCTGTGGCCGAGGACGACGGTGAGCATCAGGTCGGCGAGCTCGGCCGGCCGGTCGCGCAGCCGGACCATCAGTTCGGACAGCGCGCTCTGCCGCGCCGATCCGCCCGCCAGGCCCGCGATCAGCAGCAGCGAGCGGACCCGCCCGGGGTGGCGGGTGGCGATCCGGACGGCCACGGCGGCGCCCAGCGAGAAGCCGGCCAGGTCGAAGGTGTCGAGGCCCTCCTCGTCGGCGGCGGCGACCAGCCGGTCGGCGTACTCGTCCAGGGTGGGCTCGCCGGGCTCGTACGGGCTGTCGCCGGAGCCCGGGTAGTCGGGGGCGACGACGGTGCGGTGCGCGGCGAGGTCGGGCAGCAGCGGGCCCCAGTTGTCCCGGGCGCTCCCGCCGGCGCCGTGCGCGAGCAGCAGGCCGGGGCCGGAGCCCTGGACGATCCGGGCGAGCGGGGCGAAGGCGGAGGTGGTGGACGACACGGGGGCTCCTCGGGTTCGGTGCGGCGGGGCTTGTTCCGACACCGGGAACGCTAGGAGTTCACACCGGTGGGAAGGTCAAGGCCTGGGCCGGCGCGAACCCCCGCCCGCCGCCGTGGTCACGGAACGCGCCGGAACCCCTGCGCCGGGAGACGCGGCGGCATCCGGACGGTGCCGTCCGGATGCCGCCGCGCTCCTCCGGGGCGCCCGCGTGCCCGCGTCGGCCGCGCCGGTGTTCGCCCGGGCCGGGCGGCCGCCGAGGAGGTGCTCAGCCGTCCGGGCCGCCCCGGCTCAGCCGGTGGAGGTGGACCGGACCTCGTACGGGGCCGGGTAGTGGGTCTCGTACGGGGTCAGCACCAGCCGCACCACGTCCTCCAGCCGCCGGCGGGCGTCCCCGAGGGTGGTGCGGCCGGTCACCCAGGCCGTCAGCTCACCCTGCCAGGCGTGCGCCACGATGTGCCGCACCAGGTCGCTGGCCGACGCCGGCACCTCGGCCGTCACCGCCTGGAGGGCGGCGCTGTCGGCCCGGGCCATGCCTTGCAGGGCCTCGCTGGCGAAGGGGTCGGTGGAGGCGGCGACGGCGACCCGCAGCCGGGCCAGCTCGGGTTGGCGCTGGTAGGCCCGCATCCCGCCGCGGACGAACCGGACGGCCCGGTCGGTGGCCCCCAGCCCGGCGCGCGGTCCCCGCAGCTCGGCCACCAGGTCCGCCAGCAGCAGGCGGTGCCACTCGGCGATCGCCGCCGCCAGCAGGTGGTCCTTGGAGGAGAAGTAGCGGTACGCCGTCCCCAGGGCTACTCCGGACCGCTCGCACACCTGCTTCATCTGCAGCCGCTCGACGCCGATCTCGTTCACCAGGGCGAGGGCGGCCGCGATCAGGCTTTCGCGGCGTTCGAGCTGACGCGGAGACATCGCCTCCACCGGCCGTGGTGACAGGTCAACCTTGGTCACCCGCACCATGATACGGGCCGGGACCGCTCAGGAGTATGACGCCGACCGGCCCCCTTCCGTTCGCCCGGCGGTCACCGCGGTCCTCCCGGGCGCGCGCCGGGGCGTCCGGCGGCCTGCAGGTGGTCTTCACCGGCGGGTCCCGGCGGGTCCCGGCGGGCCCCGGCGGTCGTCGGCGGTCGTCGGCGGCCGTTGGGGCGCCGGGTGGGCGGGTCCGGGGGCGGGTCCGGCTCAGGGCATCCTGCGGATCAGCGCCTCCTGGACGGCCGAGGCCACCAGCCGGCCGTCCCGGTCGTAGAACTCGCCGAGCGACAGGCCGCGGCCGTCCGAGGCGGAGGGGCTGCGCTGGGCGAACAGCAGCCAGTCGTCGGCCCGGAACGGGCGGTGGAACCACATCGCGTGGTCCAGCGAGGTCATCAGCAGCCGGGACGGCCCGGTGCGCTGGAAGAAGTTCGGCTGCTCGTGCAGCCCGGCCGTGGAGGCCAGGGTGAGGTCGGACAGGTAGGTGAGCGCGCAGCTGTGCAGCAGCGGGTCGGTGTCCGGCAGCCGGCCGGTGATGCGCAGCCAGACGAACTGCTGCGGCATCCCGGGGACGTCCGGCGGCAGGCCGGGGGCGTCCGGCGGCACGAAGCGCAGTTCGAGGCCGCGGAAGCCGTTGGAGGCCTTGACCGAGGTGCGCAGCCCCTCGTCCGAGTGCGAGAAGGCGTCCGGCAGGGTCTCCGGGGCGGGCAGCGGCGGCACCTCGCGCTGGCGGTCGCCGCCGGTGGCCGGTTCGGGGCGCTTGAAGGAGGCGGTGAGGTTGAAGATCTCCTTCCGGTCCTGCACCGCCCGGACCCGGCGGGTGGCGTAGGTGAAGCCCTCGCGCAGCCGGTCGACGTGGTACTCGATCGGCCGGGTCGGGTCGCCGGGCAGCAGGAAGTAGCCGTGCAGCGAGTGCACCGCGCGCTCCGTGGCACTGGTGCGTCCGGCGGCGGCGAGGGCCTGGGCGGCGACGTGGCCGCCGAAGGCGCGCATCGGGGCACCGGCGTGGCAATGGCCCCGAAACGTGTTCTCGTCCAGCTGCTCGATCTCCAGCAGTTCGGCGAACGGGGCGGCCGGGCCGGGGGCCTGATCGGCCGGTCGCTGCTCTTCTCTCAGGTCGGTCACCGGCCCATAGTGGCAGAAGGCAACCGTGCGGCGGTGTGACCTGGGTAACGCCTGGCTCGGGTAGAACGTGTTTCATTACGGTGTGCGGTCGAGGGGCTGTCGGACCCGTCACCCAGCGTGCTGCGCATGATGCGATCCGCGCAGGCGTACGCCTGTCTGCGGCCGTCGGCCGTCCTGGACACCGCCGCGTGGCCGGGCGGGCCCTAGGGTGGGCGGATCCGTTCCGTCCGCCTCGCACCGGAGTGCCCGTGCTGCACCTTCGTCTGATCGTTCCGCCCGACCTGCGCGAGCCGGTGCTCGGCTGCCTGGACGACGCGGTCGGGGTCACCCACGTGGTGGTCCTGCCGGACGCGGCCGTCCGGCCCGCCGGGGACGTGGTGCTGTGCGACGTGGCCCGGGAGGCGCTGGACGAGGTACTGGGCGCGCTGCGCGGGACGGGTCTGGTCGAGTGCGGGGCGATCGACGTCTCGGCGCTCGAACTGTCCCTCTCGGCGGCTGCCGACGAGGCCGAACGGCTGGCCCCGGGGGAGGGGGCCGACGCGCTGGTATGGGAGTCGGTCTCCGAGATCACCCACGAGGAGTCCACCCTCACCTGGGTGTTCCTGGCCTTCCTCACCGTCGCCACCATGCTGGCCGCCTGCGGCTCGGTGCTGGACAGTGCCATCCTGATCGTCGGCGCGATGGCGGTGGGCCCTGAGTTCGGGCCGCTGGCCGGGCTCTGCGTGGCCCTCGTCCAGCGGCGGACGCGCCCGGCGCTGCGCTCGCTGAACGCCCTGGTGACGGGCTTCCTGGTGGCGATGGCGCTGACCGTCTGCTTCGGGCTGCTGATGGACGCTCTGGGACTGTTCTCGGAGGCCGCGTTCGAGGCCGCGCGACCGAACACCTCGTTCATCTGGCAACCCGACGCGACCTCCTTCGTGGTCGCCTTCCTGGCCGGCATCGCCGGGCTGCTCTCGCTGACCTCCGCGAAGGCGGGCACCCTGGTGGGCGTCGCGATCTCGGTCACCACCGTGCCCGCCGCCGCCAACGCGGCGGTGGCGCTGGGGTACGGCAAGGTCGATCAGTTCTGGGGCTCCAGCGTGCAGTTGCTGCTGAACCTGCTGGGGATCGTGCTGGCCGGGGTGCTCACCCTGCTGGTGCAGGAGGCGGGTTGGGCGGTGATCCGCCGTCGGCGGCGGGCCGGGGCGGGCCGGGTCACCGTGGACGGGTGACAGCGAACAGATGACAGCGAACAGATAACAGCAAACAGATAACAGATTTCAGCGAACAGAGTTTGAAATCTGTTCGCTGAAGCCCGTTGCCTGTTCCCGGACCTCCGTCCGCTCCGCGACCAGCGGCTCGATGCCGCGCGGCCTGGCCGCGACGGCGCGCCACCACAGCCGAAGCGCCGGTGGGTCGGCGGGTTCGAAGGGCTTGCCGGGGCGGGGCACCGCCAGGTGGGCGCCGAGCGCCTGGGCGGCGGTGACGACGCGTTCGGCGGGCTCCTCCCAGGGGTGGACCGCCAGGTTGAAGGTGCACCAGTGGATCGGCAGCAGCAGCTCGCCGCCCAGGTCCAGGTGCGCCCGGACGCCCTCCTCGGGGGTCATGTGCACCTCGGGCCAGAACTCGCTGTACGCGCCGACCTGCATCATCGTCGCGTCGAACGGGCCGAGCCGGCGGCCGATCTCCGCGAAGCCGGGGAAGTAGCCGGTGTCCCCGCTGTGGAAGATCCGGTGCCCGCCGCCCGCGATCACCCAGGACGCCCAGAGGAACAGCGCGCTGGTGCGCGGGCCGCGGCTGCAGTAGTGCCGGGCGGGCGTGGCGGTCAGGGTCAGCCCGGCGACCTCGGCCGACTCCCACCAGTCCAGCTCGACGATCCGCCCGGTCGGCACGCCCCAGTGCTCCAGGTGCGCCCCGACCCCGAGCGGTACGGCGAACACCGCGTCGCCGCCGGTCAGGGCCCGCACGGTGCGCATGTCGAGGTGGTCGTAGTGGTCGTGCGAGATCACCACCACGTCCACCGGCCCGAGTTCGGACAGGGGCAGCGGCACCGGGTGCAGCCGCTTGGGGCCGGTCCAGCCGAACGGGGAGCAGCGCTCGCCCCAGACCGGGTCGATCAGGACGCGTCGTCCGCCGATCTCGGCGAGCACGGTGGCGTGTCCCAGCCAGGTGAGCCGCAGTCCGGAGGCCGGCGGAGCGGCGAGGTCGACCGGGAGCAGCCGGTGCACCGGTACGGCGGCGGCGGGCGCGCGGCGGGTCTTGTCCCCGCTCAGCTGGGCGAGGGTGATCTCCAGCGGGCTCCGCTCGTAGACCAGGCGCCGGGTCGGCACCGGGTTGCGGAAGGCGCCGTCGGCGAACTGGGGCGAGCGGTGGATCCGGGCCAGCCGCTCGCCCCGGGGGTCGGCCCCGAAGGCGTCGGTGCGGACCCGGTGCCAGGCGGCGCGCGGCAGCCCGGCCAGGCCGGGGACGGTGCGGTCCGGGGTGTCGCGGCCGAGCGCGGCGCGGTCGGCGTCCGGTGCGGTGGGGGGCGGCGCGAACTGTGAGGTCAGACCGGCGAGGCGGGAGAACCACGGAACGGGGCGGGGCACGGCTCCTCCAGGGACGGTCACGGCTACCGGGCAGGCCGGGGGGCGTACCCCGGCGGCGCAGGAGGCCACTGGGGTACGACAACCATCTCGTCGGACGTTACTCGCCGTGGGCCGTTCGGACCCGGTGGGGAGCCCGGTGCGGTCCAATCGGCGTACCCGGTGCCCGCCCGGGCACTGCCCCGGTCGCCGCCCGCGCCCCGCGCCCCCTGCCAGGCCGCCCGGCGGCCGCCTGCCGGTCCTACGCGTAGAAGCGGGTGATCGCCTCCGCGACGCAGTGCGGCTTGCTGCTCCGCTCGCTGGTGATGGTGAAGCGCACCACCGCCTGGACCCCGCCCGGTACCTCGGTGGCCGAGAGCAGCTCGGCGGTGGCCCGGATCGCCGTGCCCACCGGCACCGGGGCCGGGAACCGCACCTTGTCCGAGCCGTAGTTGAGCGCCATCCGCACGCCCTCGACGCCGTAGCACTCCTTGGCCAGCACCGGGATCATCGACTGGGTCAGGTAGCCGTGCGCGATGGTCGAGCCGAACTGGCTCTCCTTCGCCCGCTCCGGGTCGACGTGGATCCACTGGTGGTCCCCGGTCGCCTCGGCGAACAGGTCGATCTTCCGCTGGTCTATGGTGTGCCACTCGCTGGTGCCCAGCTCGGTGCCGACGGCGGCGGTCAGCTCGGCGAGGGAGGCGAAGGTCGTCACGGTGCGCTCCTGGTGGGGGACGGGCCCCGGGGAGGGGTCAGGACGCGGGAAGCGTATGCCTACCCGCCGGTACCTGTCAGGAGCGGAGCACGAAACCCGAGCTCAGGGCCGCAGCAGCGGCCGCCCCGTCGAGTCCGGTCCCGGCGAGCCCAACCCCGGCGAGCCCAACCCCGGCGAGTCCTGCGTCGGCGAGCCCGCCCCCGGGGCGCCCCACCCGGCCGGGAACAGCCGACGGCCGCTCACCAGTTCCGGCACCAGGGCGATGAACAGCGGTTCGGGATCCCCCACCCACGGCCGCAGCCCGGAGCGCAGCACCCGCCGCACCTGTGCGGGCTCGCTGACCGCGTCGGCCCGTCCGTGCACCAGCACGCTCCACCCGGTGCGGGTGACCGGGTCCAGCTGGTCCGCCTGGAAGGCCACCACCGTGCCGTCAAGCCCGCGCGCGGTGGCACTTCCCCGGCGTACGGCGAGCACCAGCCGCCCGTCCAGGACCTCGAAGGAGACCGGCAGGACGGCCGGCAGCGCGTGCTCGGTGTACACCACGCGCCCGACGGGCACGGTGCTGAGCAGCCGCAGGCACTCGGCCTCGCTCAGGGTCTCCACACGGTCCTCACGCTCCATGCGTCCGATCGTCCTCGGTCGGCGCGGGCGTCGATAGGGCCCATGGTCCCTGGGCGGACGGGCCGGGAGCCCCGTCGGCGCCCGCCCGGAGCGGTAGCCTGCCCCGCGGCGGGATCGGTGGAGGGGTGGGCGCAGGAGGGGGCGGACGGATGGCCGGCGGAGTCGATCTGGTGGTGATCGGGGCGGACGGCGGGCCCGACCGGGCCTATGGCGGGTCGGCGCACGCCCCGGCGGGCGCCAGGCTGTTGGCCGAGGTGCTGCCCGGGATGTGCTTCGACACCGGTGCCGCGGGCTGCCGGGTGACGGCCGTCGCACCGGACGCGGACGCCAACGCGATGCTGACGGCGGTGCGGGACGCCGCCCAGCACCCCGGCCGCTGGCTGGTGGTCTGCCTGGTCGGCCAGTTGGTGGCCGACCCGCGCGGGCGCCGGCTCGCCCTGGTCACCCGGGGCAGCACCCCCGACAACGCCTACCGCCGCGGCCTGGCCTGGGACTGGGTGGTCAGCGCGATGGTGCACGGGGACCAGGAGGAGGCGCTGCTGCTGGTCGACGCGGTGGCCGACCGCGATACCTGGACGGCGCTGGAGCGCTCCGGCGAGGACAGCGCGGGCGAGCTGCTCAGCTACTCCAGGGTCCCGCTGTGGGGCCGGATCGGCCGCTACGCCCCGGGCAGACGCGGCCGGGACGCCGTACTGCCGGGCGAGGAGGGCTCGTTCAGCCGGGCGCTCACCGCCGTCCTGCGGCAGGGCGTCCCGGGGGCCCCGGCGGCGGTCGCCCCGCTGGACCTCCAGCCCGCCGTCGCCGGGTTGCTGGACGGGGGTGATCCGCCCGGTAGTTCGGGTGCGCCGGGCGCGCGCCTGCTCGTTCCGCCGCACGGCGGGCGCCTGTTGATGCGCAATCGGGCCGCTGTCCGGGGCGCATTGGCCGGATTGTCGCTTTCCGAAGAACTGTTGGCCGTTCTGTGGCGGGAAAACGCCCCGACGGAACCGCCTTCCGCGTAAGGTCAGGGGGCCTGAGGTGTTGCCGTGATGGGGTGGGTTGGCGAAGAATCGATCCCCAGCGGAAACATCGGCGGGACTTCGGAATTCTCCTGGCGGCCGTTGATCACGGATCGGCTCGGTCGCGACGAGGTGGGGCGATGCGGCAGCGCGGAAATGTGTTGCGCCCTGGGGCGGTTGGGACTGGCGGGGCGGTTCTGATGCTGCTGCTCGGCGCTTGTGCGAGTGGTGGTGGCGGCGGTTCCGTCGATCATCTGGGGTCGCCCGTGCCCACGGTTGCGGGAGTGGATCCGTTAACTCCTTCGGGTGGTTCGGCAAACGGCGCGATCGCGCCGACCGACGGGCCGGAAGGGGCCCGGGGGCGGCTGGCCCTGAGGACGTATCAGGACTGGTGGCAGGCTCAGGCCACGGCCTACGGGCGTATGGATTCGGACGGTTCCGCGCTCGAGGCGTACTCCTCCGGGCGGGCCCTGTCCGATGCCCTGGTCGGCCTCCGTCAACTCCACGACGGCAAACTGCTGATGACCGGAATGCCGCGGAATTCGGCCGTGGTGAAGGCCGTCGACCTGAATGCCGATCCGCAGACCGCGGTGATCGAGGACTGCGTCGACGTCTCGGACTGGCACCGCGTCGATGCCGTCACCCGTACCGCGAAGGATCCGGCCGACCGACTGAACCGTTATGTCGCGACCGCTTCCCTGCGTTGGTTCCAAGCGCACTGGCTGATCTACGACTTCAAGCGGGAGGTGGACCGGACATGCTGAACTCACCGAAACCGGCCCGGCGGTTCGCGGTCGTCGCTTCGTTGTCCGCCGGGCTGTTGTTGTCCTCGGCGGTAACGGCGACGGCGGACGAACCACCGGACGCCGGGGCGAACACGTGCTCCCCGAGTGTGATCTGCTCGCACGTCGGCACCGGCGGCAGCAGTACCAGCACGTCCGGCACCTCGCAGGGCGGGGGCGACACCGGGGGCGGCGGGCCGCAGTTGTGCAGCTACCACGACACCCAGTGGGCCTGCTACGACCCGGAGCGCGGCTACTTCAACAGCGACGTCGGGTGCTACTTCCGGCCCCTGGACCAGCAGCCGGCCGAGGGCGACAAGGCCTGGGAGGGGCACAAGCCCTCGGAGGGCTCCGTCTACTCCAAGGTCTGCCCGCAGACCGCCGGCGGGCAGGACGGCCTGCAGACCCAGTTCGTGAGCAACGCGGCGGGCGCGACCCCGGTGATCAACCTGACCGTCCAGGCGAAGCTGCTCGCCGACCGGATGGCCTTCCCGGCCCCGAAGGCGGGCCTCGCGCCCAAGGAGACGGCCGTGGTGAAGGCGCCGGTCTGGCTCTGGGCCGAGGGCATGGTGGCGCCCAAGCCGAGTTCGCTCACGGTGCCGGGCGCCTCCGTCACCGTCACCGCGCAACTGGACGGCATGACCTGGGACTTCGGCCAGGGGATGACGGTGGACTGCGCCACGGCCGGGACGCCGTACGACCCCGTGTACAAGGACGCGAAGTCCCCCGACTGCGGCTACGAGTTCGCGGCCGGCTCGGGCACCCGGAAGGGCGGTGTCTTCACCGGCACCGTGACCGCGCACTGGCGGGCCCATGTGGTGATCACCGGGCCGCAGGCGAAGACCTTCGACATCGACATGCCGCGCGGATCGGACCTCGCGCTCAAGGTCGCCGAGGTCCAGGTCCTCAACTGACCCTGCCACACCGGCCGTTCGGCCACTGACGATCCGGAAAGCGAAAGAGGAAGGGCGGAACCCGGTGGAGAACCGTACATTCGCGACGCCGGGGACCGGCACACCGGCGGGCGCCGCGGTGTCCGTGACGGTGCCGGAGCAGCAGGAGCAGGGCCGCGGCCGGGCCACCCCGCACGCGCCCGGCCGCACCTTGCGGGCCCGGCGCCGGCGCCCCGCGGTGCTCGCGATGGCGGTCGCGCTGATCGCGGCCGGCGGGCTGGGCGGCGCCGTCCTCTACAACAGCACCGGTCAGCGGGTCGCGGTGCTGGCGCTGGCCCGGGACGTGCCCTGGGGGCAGGTGATCACCGACGACGACCTGGTGGTGGCCCGGATCGCGGGCGACCCGGCGCTGCGTCCGGTGGCGGCCCAGGACCGGGGCAGGGCGGTCGGCCTGCGGGCCGCCACCGACCTCAAGCGCGGTGCCATGCTGACGGGTTCGGACCTGGCGCAGGGCCTGTCGGTGCAGCCGGGGCAGATCGTGGTCGGGGTGTCGGCCAAGCGCACCCAGCTGCCCGCCAGCCGGCTCCAGCCCGGGGTGCAGATCGTGGTGGTCAACACCCCCGACAACGGCCGGCCGGACTCGCTGGCCGCGACGGTCATCACCGTCGGCCGGGTGGACACCGACGGCAGCCAGGTGGTCGACGTGGCGGTCGGCTCGGCGGACGGGCCGCGGCTGGCGCAGTGGGTGGCCGGCGGCCGGATCCAGGTGCTGCTGGCGCCGCGCCCCGCCGCGGGCGGGACCGGCCAGGCCGGTGGCGCCCCGACCTCCCCGTCGGCCTCCCCGTCGGCGGCCCCCTCGGGCGCTGCTCCCTCTGGCGCGGCTCCCTCGGGCGGTGCCTCCTCCGCGGGGGCCGGCGCGCCCTCGACCCCGGCCGGAACGGGTGGCGCCTGATGGCGGTGATCGCGGTCGTCGGCGGCCCGGGCGCGCCCGGTGCGACCACGACCGCCCTGGCGCTGCTGCTCGCCTGGCCGCTCCAGCCCGGCCGGCGGATCCTGCTGGTCGAGGCCGACCCGGACGGCGGCGCCGTGCTCGCCGGAGCCCTCGAGGGCCGGGTCGAGGCGGTGTACGGGCTGCGCAACCTGGCCGTCGCCGACCGGCGCGGACTGCTCGCCCAGACCATCTGGGAGCAGCTGATCGACCTCTCGCCCGAGGGCAACGCCGAGCGGCTGCTGCTGCCCGGCCTCACCGACCCGGTCCAGGCCTCCGGCCTCGCCTACACCTGGGAGCCGCTCGCCGAACTGCTGCACGGCATCGAGCAGCAGGGCTACGACGTCATCGTCGACCTCGGCCGCTCCGGCGCCACCGGGACCAGCGGGGTGCTGGCCCGCCGCGCCGACGTGGTGGCGGTGACGGTCCGCAGCACGCTGCGCGGACTGAGCTCGGCCCGCCCCCGGCTCGCCGCGCTCGGCGAGGACCTCGCCGCCGCCGGGACGGGGGCGGACGCGCTCGGACTGCTGCTGGTCGCGGAAGGGCCGTACTCGGGGGCGGAGGTCTCCCGCGAGTTCGGCCTGCCGGTGCTCGGGGAACTGCCGCACGCCACCCGCACCGCCCGGGTGCTCTCCGACGGCGGGGACACCACCGACCGGCGGTTCATCCGCTCGGAGCTGATGCGCACGGCGCGGTCGGCGGCGGACGAGGTGCAAGCGCTGGTCCGCCGCCGGCGGCAGCGGCTCGCACCGAACGCGGTCGCCGCGGTCGCGCCCGCGGTCGGGCCCGCGCAGCCCGTGCCCGTGGCCGTATCCGCCGCGCCGACGCCGGTCGGGCCGGGCGGTCCCGTCGCTCCGGTGCCGCCCACACCGGCGGTGCCCGTGCCGGCCCCGTACGGGCAGCCCGCCCACCCGGACCAGACCTACCAGGCTCACCAGGGATACCGGGCGCAGCCCCAGGGCCAGTCCGGCTACGCCCAGCCCGGCTACGCCCAGTCCGGCTCCGGGCAGCCCGGCTACGGTCAGGCGGACCCCGGCCCCGGCGCGGCCGAGCCGCCCTCCTACGCCCCGCCGGTGATTACCACCGGTCCGGTCGCGCCGCTCGCCGGACTTGCGCCGCAGCCCGCCGCCCCGGCGCCGTTCCCGGCGCACGTCCAAGGGGCCGGGCGGGCCGACGAGGACGGCCAGTACCAGCTCCAGCAGCCCACGGTGACGGACCGTCAGGACGACGACCGGTATCCGTACAACCCCGGGGAGGTGCTCCGTGCGCGGTAGCCCCCTGCACCAGCACCCGGCGGCCGACCCGGCCGCCCTGCCCTGGGCCGCGCCGGCACCGGCCGCCGGCCAGTACCAGACCCAGCCCCAGTACCAGCCCCAGCACCAGTCGCAGCCGCAGGCGTACCAGCCCGGCCCGGTCGCCCCGCAGCCCGTCGCCCCCGGCGCCGGTGACGCCGTCGGACCCACCGCCGTGCCCGCCCAGCTGCCCTCGCTGGACGTGCGCGGTACCGCCACCCGGCCGGCCGTCGACCCGCAGGTCGCGCGTGAGCTCAAGCGCCAGGTCGCCGCCGAACTGCACCAGCAGATCACCCGGTTGACCACCACCTCGGGCACCGAGCCGGACCGGGCCACCCGTCGTCAGCGCGGCCGCGCGCTGATCGAGGAGGCGGTCGCCCGCTGGTCCGACGCCTACGCCCAGACCCACGGCATCCCGCCCACCCGGGACCAGGACCGCGCCCTCGCCGAGGCCGTCTTCGACCTGCTGTTCCGGGCCGGCCGGCTGCAGCCCTACCTGGACGACCCGGAGATCGAGAACATCCTGGTCAACGGCTGCGACGACGTCTGGGTCTCCAAGGTGCACCAACCCCTGCGCCAGGTACCGCCGGTGGCCGACAGCGACGCCGAACTCGTCGAACTGCTCCAGGACCTGGCCCGGCAGCACGGTGGCGGCGAGCGCAGCCTGTCCACCGCCAGCCCGACCCTCGCCCTGCGCCTTGAGGGCGGCATGCGCCTCCAGGCGCTGACCGAGGTGACGCCCCGCCCGTACGTGGCGATCCGCCGCCACCGGGTGGCCTCGGCGACACTGCCCGAGATGGTCGAACTCGGCACCCTGGACGGGACCTTGGCGGCTTTCCTGGCCGCCGCGATCCGGGCCCGGAAGAACGTGATGATCACCGGCACCCAGGGCGTCGGCAAGACCAGTCTGCTGCGCGCGATGGCCGCCGAGATCCCGCCGGACGAGCGGATCGGCACCCTGGAGTCGGAGTTCGAGCTCTGGCTGCACACCCTCGGCCACCTGCGCCAGGTCGTCCCGATGGAGGCCCGGGAGGGCAACGGCGAGCGCGTCGAGGGCCGCCTGGCCGGGGAGTTGACGATCGGCGACCTCATCCCGGCCGCGCTGCGGATGACCCTCTCGCGGATCATCGTCGGCGAGGTCCGCTCCGGCGAGGTCGTCCCGATGCTGCGGGTCATGACCAACGGCGAGGGCGGCTCGATGTGCACCCTGCACGCCCGCGGCCCGCACATGGTGGTCGACCGCATCGCCGAACTCTGCCTGGAGTACGGCTCGCACATGACCGACGCGCTCGCCTACCGGCTGACCGCCAACGCCCTGGACCTCATCGTGCATGTCTCCATGGTCGACGAGACCGCCGTCGGCGGCCGCCGGCACCGCTTCGTCTCCCACGTCCTGGAGGTCACCGGCCTCGGCGAGAGCGGCCGGCCCGCGCTGAACACCGTCTTCGGCCCCCGGCCGGAGCTGGGCGAGCCGCGCGCCGTCCCGCACACCCCGCCGCAGTGCCTGGACGACCTGCGCCGGGCCGGCTTCGACGCCGCGCTGCTCGGTTCCCGGTACGGCAGTTGGGCCGCCCCGCTGCAGCTGCGGATCGGCGGTGGCGCGCGGTGATGCTGCTCTTCGCCCTGTGCGGGCTGGCGCTCACGGGCGGCCTGGTCGCCCTCGTGGCCTGGGTGCGCGGCAGCGAGCCCGCCGACGAGGACGAGCCCGCCGCCCGGGCCAACCCGCTGGCCGGCCGCGCCCACGTGTTCTGGTACGGCGCCCCGGGCAGCGCCTCGCTGCGGATGGTGCGGCTGCGCCGGATCCAGCTGCCGCTCGCACTCGTCGGCGCCCCGCTGGCCTGGCTGTTCACCGGCATCCCGCTGACCGCGCTGCTGGTGCCGCTGGCCGTCTTCGGCCTGCCCTGGCTGTTCGACACCACCCGCCCGGACACCCACCGGATCGAGCGGCTGGAGGCGCTCTCCGAGTGGACCCAGCGGATCGCCGACGTACTGCTGCTCGGCGTCGGCCTCAACCAGGCCATCGTCACCAGCCGCCGTACCGCGCCCGCCGCCCTGGAGGACGAGATCGCCGAACTGGCCGCCCGGCTGCAGGCCCGGTGGCGGCCCGAGGAGGCGCTGCACGCCTTCGCCGACAGCCTGGCCGACGCCACCGCCGACAAGGTGCTCGCCGCCCTGGTGCTGCGGGCCGGCGACAGCGGCCCGGGCCTGGCCCGGACGCTCGCCGACATGGCCGACTCGGTGCGCGAGGAGGTCCGCCAGCGCCGAGCCATCGAGGCCGACCGGGCCAAGCACCGCACCACCATCCGCTGGCTGGTCGGCATCATCGTGCTGGTCGTCACGGTCGGCTCCTTCAACACCGAGTACACCCGCCCGTACGGGACCTTCCTCGGCCAGATCGTGCTGGCCGTGGTCGCCGCCCTGTTCGTCGCGATCATCGCCTGGATGCGGGCCCTGGCCTCGCACCCGCCGGTGCCCCGGCTGCTCGCCCCGGACCGGCGCAGCAGGGGCGGGCGCCGGCTGCGCGGTTCCGGGCCGGAGCCGGTCGAGCAGCTCGGGGAGGTCCGGTGATCTCCCCCTGGTCCGTGCTGGCCGGCGCCGTCGCGGCCGGCGGCCTCGCCCTGCTGGTCGCCGAACTGCGGCCCGCGCCACCGGACCTGCGCCAGGCGCTGGACCGGCTGCACCGCACCCCGGCCGACCGCGAGCAGGACCCGGACGAGCGGCCGAGCTGGTACGACCGGATCGGCGAGCGCTCGCTCACCCTGCGGGGGGTGACGATCCCGCGCCGCGAACTCGCCCTGATCGGCCGCACCCCGGCCCGGTTCATGGTGCACAAGCTGCTGTTCGCCGCGCTCGGCCTGCTGCTGCCCGCCTACCTGGGCGCGATGGCCGTGCTGGTGGACGTCGGCCTGCCGTTCGCCCTGCCGCTGGTCGTCGGGCCGCTGCTGGCCGGACTGCTCTGGTTCGTCCCGGACGCGGTGGTGCGCGGCGAGGCGAAGGAGGCGCGCACCGAGTACCTGCACGGCATCGCCGCCTACCTGGAACTCGTCGCCATGGAGCGGGCCGCCGACTGCGGCCCCGCCGAGGCGCTGCGCCGGGCGGCCTCGGTCGGGCAGGGCGTGGTGTTCGGGCGGATCCGCGACGCGCTGGAGCGCGCCGCCACCGACCGGCTCCCGCCCTGGGCCGGACTCGACGCGCTGGCCGAGGAGTTGGGCCTCAGTCCGCTGCAGGACGTGGCCGACATCATGCGGCTGTCCGGCACCGACGGCGCCGCCGTGTACGACACCCTGCGGGCCCGGGCCAAGGGCCTGCGCGGCGAGCTGCTCGCCGAGGACCTCGCCCGCGCGAACGCCGACAGCGAACGGATGGTCGCGCCGGGCGCCGCCCTGACCCTGCTGATGACCGTCCTGATCGTGTTCCCCGCGCTCCACCAGATGCTCGACTGACGGGTCCGACGACGTGCCCGATACCGCGCCCGAAACCGTGCCCGACCACCTGTCCCCAGCAGCTGACACCACACACCACACCCCCGGGAGACCCCGATGACCGTACGACTCGCCCAGTTGGCAGGCCGGGTGCTGCGGCCCGTCCTGCTGCCCGTGCAGTTCGCCCTGCTGTTGTTCACGCTCCGGCTGGGCCGGCTGCGGGCCGCCCGGGCGCGCGGCGACCGGGGTGCCATCAGCATCGAACTCGCCCTCGCCATCATCGCGTTGGTGTTCGTCGCGGGGGCCGTCGCGACCGCGCTGTACCTGTTGAAGGACAAGGTGGTCACCAAGGTCGAGCAGGACCCGAACCTGCCCGGCGGCGCCGCGGGCGGCGCGGGCGGCGCCTCCAAGTGATCCGGGCCCGTCGTCGTCCGCTCCGCCGCCGGGGCGACCGGGGATCGATGAGCATCAGTCTGGCCATCGTCTTCCCGGTCGTCCTGCTGCTCCTGTTGCTGGTCGTCCAGGCCGCGTTGATCTGGTACGACCGGCAGGTCGCGCTCACCGCCGCCCGCGAGGGCGTGGACGCCGGCCGGGTGCAGGGGAAGGCGACGAAGCAGGAGGCGGACGAGGCCGCCGCGCGCCAGGCCCGGGACTTCCTGGACCGGCAGGGCGTGCACGCGTACCAGGTGGGGACGGGCGGCAGCACCGACGAGACGATCAAGGTCACCGTGGAACTGACGCCGCCGCTGCTGATACCCGGTCTCACCGGGCCCAGCATCCGCCAGTTCGCCGAGGCGCCGCGCGAGCGCTTCGTCCCCCCGGTGGTGAAGCCGTGAGGCGGCGGCTCGGGAGGTCCGGGCGGCTGGGGCGGCTCCGGCGCCCGGACCGGGGCGGGATCGCCATCGAGGCGGCGATCGTCGTCCCCGGCGTGGTGGGGCTGGTACTGCTGGCGATCGCCGCCGGGCGGGTGCAGACCGCGGCCGGCACGGTCGAGGCCGCGGCCCGCACCGGGGCCCGGACCGGCTCGCTCCAGCGCAGCGTCGCGGGGGCGGACGGGCCCGCCAAGGAGTCCGCGCTGGCGGTGCTGCGCCAGCAGGGCGTGTCCTGCCGCACCGCGGACGTCCACGTCGACGAGGGCACCCTGGACCTGCCGGGCGGCCCGGTGGTGACCGTGACGGTCAGGGTGACCTGCGACGTCGAACTCGCCGACCTGCTCGGCGGACCGTCCGGGCTGCCCGTGACGAAGCACCTCGTCGGGGAGTTCACCTCCGTGATGGACCGCTACCGCGGCACATGACGGCGGCACCGGGCGGCGCGCGGGCCGCAACGGGCGCGGCAGGGGGATTGGGGACGGCCCGCGCGGGGGAGACGCAAGCGGAGAGCGCTCGGGGGATGACGCAACGGCACCGAGGGGCGTCCGGTGGGGAGCCGGTGGGGAGACATCGTGCGGATCGGGGGAAGGGGGTGCGAGTGCTGAGCGGGCTGAGCGGGCTGAGGGACCGCCGTCGGCGAACGACCGGGCGACGGTCCGACCGGGGCGCGGTCGCCCTCTTCGTGGCGATCTGCGCCGCCTACCTGGTGCTCGTCATCGCGCTGGTGATCGACGCGGGCGGCCGGCTGCGGGTGGCCGAGCGCACCGACGCGTACGCCCAGGAGGCCGCGCGGGTCGGCGGACAGCAGCTCGACCAGGCGGCCGTGCTGCAGGGGACGGGCTTCAAGGTCCGCCAGGACTACGTCCGGCAGGCCGCCGGCAGCTACCTCGGCCGGTACGGGCTCCAGGTCGACGACGTCGTCTTCTCCGATGAGGGCAAGGTCGTCACCGTCACCGTGCGGGCCGACTACCGGCCGGTCCTGCTGGGCGCCCTCGGGGAGCGGAAGGTAACGGGCAGGGGCAGTGCGACCCTCGTCCACGGAGTCGAGAAAGCGGAGACCCACTGATGGCCGCGCCACGTGCCAAGGACCAGGCCCGTACCGCCCAGGCCCGTACGGGCGGGGCCGGTGCCGGCCCGGGCGGAACCCGGAACGGCGGAGCCGGGAAGGGCGGAGCAGGGAACGGCGGAGCCGGGAAGGGCGGCAGGCCGACCGTGCGGGGGCACGCCCGCTCCGGGCGCCGCCGACCCGGCCGCGGCGGCGCGCTGATCGGCGCGCTCGCCGCCCTGGTCACCCTGCTCGCCCTGCTGTTCGGCGTCCCCGCCCTGCTGCTGTACGGCACCCAGGCGGTCGCCTCGATGGGCGAGGTCGCCTCCGGCGGGGTGGGCGAGGCACTCACCAGCCCGGACGACGGGCGGCTGTTCCTGTGGCTGCTGGTGGTGGTCGGCTGGCTGGCCTGGGCGTGCTTCGCGCTCTCCGTCCTGCTGGAGGTCCCCGCCCAGCTGCGCGGCCGGATCGCCCGCCGGATCCCGGCCTTCGGCTGGAGCCAGCGGATGGCGGCGGGGCTGGTCGGTTCGGTGCTGGCGCTGCTGCCGGTGGCCGGTTCGGCCTTCGCCGCGGTGCCCGAGACCGCCCACGGCCCGTCCGTCCGGGCGCAGTTGACCCCGGGCGTGCAGCGGGCCGCGCTGCCCGCCGCCCAGCCCGCGGCCGCACCGGTCCAGGCGGCGGACCAGCACCCCACGTACACCGTTCGGGACAGCCGGCCGGCGGACAGCCTGTGGTCCATCGCCGAGCGCCAACTGGGCTCCGGGGAACGCTGGGTGGAGATCGCCAAGCTCAACGACGGCCGGGCGATGGACGATTCGGGCACCCGCTTCGACGCGGAGCGGCCGATCCAGCCCGGCTGGGAGCTGCTGATGCCGGCGGACGCCAAGCCGGACGAGGCGAAGGCCCCGGCTCCGGCACCTGCCCCGGCGCCCACCCAGACCCGGACGCCCGGACAGGGGCAGACGGCCGGGCAGGCCCAGGTGCCCTCGTCCGCGGCGCAGGTCCCGCAGGCCGGCACGGAGCCGGGAGCGGGCGGGCCGAAGACGGTGACCGTCCGTTCCGGGGACAGCCTGTCGGCCATCGCCCAGCGGGAGTTGGGGGACGCCGAGGCCTGGCCGAAGCTCTTCGAGGCGAACAAGGGCGTCCAGGCGCCGGACGGGGAGCGGCTGACCGACCCGGACGTGGTGGAGCCCGGGATGGTGCTCACCGTCCCCGGAACGGCCGCACCGGCCGAGCCCGCCCCTGCTCCCGCTCCCGCTCCCGCGCCGGCCCCGGCCCCGGCTTCCGGCACCGGTGCGGCGACCACGCCCGAGCCCGCCCCGGCCACCCAGGCTCCCGCTCCCGCCCCCTCCCAGGGCGCGTCGCAGCCCGCCCCGGCGCCGACCCACGCGCCCGCCCACACGCCCGCGCCCGCCCCCGCCGCGCACGCCGACCCGGCACCCAGCGGCGACTACGGCGTCGCCCTCACCGCGTCCACCGTGGGCGTGCTGCTCGCCGCCGTGATGGTCGGCACCGTCGCCTACAAGCGCGGCAGCCAGCAGCGCGGCCGCCGCCCGGGCCACCGGATCGCGATGCCCGAGGCCGAGGCCGCCGCCTTCGAGAACGAGCTGATGGCCCGCCAGGACCAGGCCGGCCTGGAGCTGCTGGACCGCGCCCTGCGCACCCTGGCCCGCAACACCACCCGGGGCGGCAAGCGGCTGCCCGCGATCGTCGCGACCCGGATCACCCCCGACCACACCATCGAGCTGCACCTGTCCGGCCCGGCCACCCCGATCGCGCCGTTCCGCGCCGCGCACGCCGCCAACGTCTGGTGGTGCAGCGAGGAGTCCGGCGACCTGCTGAGCCCCGCCCAGGCCCGCAAGACCCCCGCGCCCTACCCGGCGCTGGTCACCCTGGGCACCTCGCCGGACGGCTCGGTGGTCCTCGCCGACCTGGAGGCCGTCCGGCTGCTCCACCTGTCCGGGCACCCCGACGACGCCCGCGACGTGCTGCGCACCCTCGCCATCGAGCTCGCCCACAGCCCGCTGGCCGACCGGCTCCACCTGCACCTGGTGGACCTCGCCGAGGAGGTGCCGATCACCGGACCGGCCGCCGAGCGGGTCCACCGCCACCCCACCCTGGAGGCCGCGCTCGCCGCCCTCGGCCCGCGCACCGCCAAGGCGCGCGCCACCCTGGTCGCGGCCGAGGCCACCAGTCCGCGCGAGGCCCGCAGCCGGGGCCAGGCGGACGAGTCCTGGGTGCCCGAGATCGTGCTCTGCGCCCAGCAGCCCGGCGGCGACACCCCCGCCGAACTCGGCCGGCTGCTGGACGCCCGCCCGCGCACCTGCGTCGCCGTCATCACCCGGGCCCCCGAGCGAGGCACCGGACCGGTCGCCCGCTGGACCCTGCCGACCACCGGCCAGGCCGCCATCCCCGGACTGCACCTGACCGTCGAACTCCAGCGGCTGGACGACCACCAGTACGACCAGGTCGCCGAGCTGCTCCGGGCCGCCGACGACACCACCCAGCACCCGGCGCCCGCCTGGACGCTGGACGGGCCGGGCCTCGACCCGGATCCGGACGAGGACCCCGACACCACCGAACTCCCGCTCGCCGTACCGGTGCTGGCCGCCGTCGGCGCCCCGGGCGGGACGGCCGAGGAGGAGGCGGGGACGGCCGCCGGGCCCCGGCTGCCGGCCCGGGTCATCGGGACCGGCGCCAGCCCGTTCGCGGGCACCGACCCGGTCGCACCGGCTCCCGCGCCCGCTTCCGCCCCCGTGCCCACGCCGGCCGGTCCCGCGCGCTTCGCCGTCAACGGCCAGGGGCGGCAGGCGGCCACCGGGACGGAGCAGCCCGCCGACGAGGCCACCCGCGACCTGCGGCTGCCGGGCGGGCCGGCGCAGCAGGCCGAGCCGGTCGAGTCGGTCGAGTCGGTCGCGCCCGGTGAGGCGGAGGCCGACGGTTCGGAGGCTGCCGGTACGGATGCCGCCGGTACGGTGCCGACGCCGGCAGAGGCCTCGGTGCCGGTGCTCCCGGTCCAGCCGGTGCGGCCCGTCGCGCCCGTCGCGCCCGCCGTGCCCGTCGCGCCCGCCGTGCCCGTGCCCGCGGTGCCCGTGCCCGTGGTGCCCGCCGAGCCCGTGCCGACACACCAGAGCGCGCCCGCGCCCACCGGTGCCGCCCCGCGGGTCCCGGCCCGGCCGGAGCCCGGCGTCGGTTCCGGACCCGGCCCCGAGGACACCACCGGCGGTACGGCCCCGGCGACGGGAACGGCCGTGGTCGAGCCCGGCCCGGCCGCCGTCGCACCCGTGGCCCTGACCGCCCCCGGCCGCAGCGACAGCGACGACCTGCTCGCCATCCTGCGCTCCCCGGAGGCGCACACCCCGCGCAACGCCCCCCGGATCCGGCTGCTCGGCCCGGTCGACGTGGCGGGCACCCCCGGCACCGTCGAACCCGGGGCGCTGCCCCGGCTCACCGAACTCGCCGTCTACCTCGCGCTGCGCCCCGGCGCCGACCACCACGCGCTCGACCACGACCTGCACCCGGGCGCCGCCCACCTCGACCCGCACCCCACCGCGTCCGACGCCGGGAGCCCGCTGCCGGCCAAACTCGCCGACCTGTCGGCCTGGTTCGGCAGCACCCCGGACGGCCGCGTCTACCTGCCCACCGACACCACCGAGGGCTACGCCTTCGCCCCCGCCGTGACCTGCGACTGGGACGAGTTCCGCAGCCTCTACCGGCGCGGCATGCGCAGCACCAGCGCCACCGCGGACGCCGCCCTCGCCCACGCCCTGGCCCTGGTCCGCGGCGCCCCGTTCGCCGAGGCTCCGCCCGCCTCCTACGGCTGGGCCGAGGCCGAGCGCCAGGACATGATCGCCGCGATCGTGGACACTGCCCACGAACTCGCCGCCCGCCGCCTCCAGTACGGCGATCACCGCAGCGCCGAGGCCGCCGTCTTCCGCGGCCTCGCCGTCGCCCCGGACGTCGAACTCCTGCACCGGGACCTCTTCTACGCCTACGCCTCGGCCGGCGCGCGCGACCAGCTGCTGCGCGCCGTCAACCGCCTCGACGCGCTCAGCCGCCGGACCGGCCGGGACCTGGACGCCGACACGGTCGCCCTGCTGCGCGACCTGCTCGCCGGGTCCTGAGCAGGATCCCTCGGAGGTCGGTTGACGAATGGCCGAGCGCGCGGCCGGCCGGTGGGTTCCACACGCCCGGTCTCGATGTGTCCTGGACGTACGGCGGGGCCTTCGACGGTCTCGCCCCTGTCGCCCGGCCGGACCGGTGAGCCCCGCCCGGCCGCCCCTGATCCGTCGGGGCCGGCCGGGCGGTGGTCATTCCTCCCAGGAGAACGGGCGGCAGGCGCAGGCGCCGTCGCGCGCGGGTGCGGAGGCCGTGTGGACGTCCTGCACGGATGCCGTCGCCAGCCTGGCCACGGCCACCATGACCCGCCGGGGGTCGGCCGGGGTCCGCGCGAGCACCTCGGCGTCCGTCTGCTCCTCCGCCGTGGCCCGGACCAGCACGCTGAACTCGTACGCGCCGTTCTCGACGCGGTAGCCGTCTGCCCACAGTTCGAGCAGGGCCCCGTCCCGCAGGGTCAGGTGCCAGCGGCTGGGCGGTCCGGCCTCGTACTCCATGGCGGGGGAGTGTAGCGGGGGCGGGCGGGTCAGGCGGTGCGCAGCCAGGCCTCGATGGTCGCGAAGTCGGCGACGGTGAGGCCCACTTGGTGGTCGACGAGGTGTAGCAGCGCGGCGGCGGGGGAGTGGGCCGCGACCCAGCGGCGGTCGGCCCGGGTGAGCTCGTCGTCCACCCAGGCGAACCGGCGTCCGGCCGCCCAGGCGACCAAGGTGCGGGTCTTCCAGTGCAGTTGGGCGTCCGTGCCGGTGCCACCGCCCGGTTCCTCGGCGTCCGGCCAGTCCACGTAGGGGAGTCGGGGCAGGCCCAGCCGGGGTGCGAGGCAGTCGTTCGCGTCCGCCAACCAGGTGGTGGCCCACACCAGTTGACAGCGCAGGGCGAGCAGCCGCGGCCCGAGCGCCGGGTCGACCCGGGCCACCAGCGGATTGCCGGACGGGCCCGTGCCCGGGCCGGGGTAGGCGGGGTAGCCGCCTGGGGGCGGGGCACCGAAGGGGATCAGGGGTCCGTCGACGTCGAGGAACAGCAACGGCAGTCCGGGGCCGGTCATGACGGCACGATAGCGGCCGACGCCCGGGGCGTGGCACGCTGATCGGCCACCCGGCCTGGCTCGGGCGTGCCGGGATCTCGTAGGGTGGCGCGCACGGGACGTGGTGGCAGGCACCACGAAGGCAAGGGCATCAGACGCCGTGGACGCGGCGGGGCGGGGCGGTGACCAGAAGATGGCGGAGACGACAGCTGTTTCCGGAGGTCCCGAGCCGACAGCGGACTCGGGCCCCTGGGACGCCGTACCGCCGCCGCCCGCGGACCGGCCCGCCGAGGAGCACCCGCCCGGGCCCGCCGCGCTGTACGAGCCGCCGCCGGTGCCTCCGGTGCCGCCCGCGGCCTTCGCCGCCGTGGTGCCGCCCGCACCGCCGGCCGCGCCCACCGGATGGACCCTCACCGGCCTGCCCGCCGCGGGCGCGGGTGCTCCGGCCCCGGCGGCGGTCCCGTCCGCCGCCACGGCTCCGGGGGCTGCGGCGGCTCCGGCGGGCCAGGGCGGGCTCGGTGCGACGCCGCGCGGCCGGATCCTGGTGGTCGAGGGCGGCTACGGCAACTCCGGCCGCCGCACCTGGGGCCGGGGCGGCGCGGCCCAGGCGCCGGTGCTGTCCGCCATGCTGGCGGCCGTGTCGCCGCAGGTACTGCTCGCCGCGGACGGGGTGGACGCCGTCCACCTCCCCGGCGCCAGCGACCCGCACACCGTCCTCGCCCACCTGCGCGCCGCCTCCCGGCACCCGGGCCCGCTGCTGGTCCACCTGGGCGGGCACGTCGTCGCCGACAAGCGCGGCGGGCAGCTGCAGCTGACCCTGCGCGACGCCAAGCAGGACGGCCTGCCCTGGCAGGCGATCGCCGCCGAGCTGAGCCACCGGCCGGCCGAGTGGCAGACCCTGGTCATCGCCGACCTGAGCGCCGACCAGAACGCCTGGCCCTACCTCCAGGGCACCGTCTCGCCGCTCAGCGAGGGCATCCCGCTGTGGGCGGTGGTCAGCCCGGACCCGGAGCAGATCGGCACCTTCACCCGCGCCCTGATCGAGGCGCTGCACGGCGGCCGCCCGGGCGCGGGCGAGATGCTCTCCCCCGAGCAGCTGCGCCAGCAGGTGTACTCGGTGCTGCGGCCGGACGTGGTCATCCTGGCCACCCACGCCCCGGACCGCCCGGTCTTCCGCAACACCGCCCGCCGGGGCGAGGCCCCGGTGGCGGACGTCGTGCTGCCGGTGCCGGAGGCGCCGTCCCTCGCGGACGCGGTGCCTGTCGTGGACGCGATGCCGTCCGAGCTGCCGCTGCCGCTGCCGACCGTGCCGCCGCTGCCGCCTCTGGCGGAGCCGCAGGACGCCGTGGTCGAGCGGGCGTCGGGGGCTTTCGCCCCGGTGCCGGTCACGCCCGTCGGCGGGCCGGTGAGCCTGGTCAAGCCCGGCGTGCCGCCCACGCCGCCCCGAGCGGCCCGCCCGGTCAGCCTGCGCAAGGCCGGCGAGCAGCCCGTGCAGCAGCCCGTCGACCCGTCGGTCGGGCAGCCCGTGGAGGAGTCGTCCAGCGTGAGCCTGCGCAAGGCGGCCGCTGGCGAGGCCGATGCCGATCTGTCGGTGGAGGTGACGCCCGCGGCGGGTGTCACGCTGCGCAAGGCCCGCCCGGAGCCGGCGGGGGCCGTCGAGGCGGTCGAGGCGGTTCTCCGGGCCGCTGTCGAGCTCGCCGAGGACACCGACGTCAGCGAGGTCGCAGAGGCCGCCGAGCCGGCCGAGGAGCCCCGGGACGCCGTTCCGGCCGAGGCCCGGACGACGGAGGAGTCGGCCCAGGACGCGCTGCCGGCCGACGCGGTGCCTGCCGAGCAGCCGCCCGTACCGGCCGGGGCCCCCGCCGCCAACGCGCCGCGCGAGGACTACCGCGAGGTCATCGGACGGATCGTTCGCAGCGCCGACGCCGGGGACCACGCCGCCGCCACCGATCTCGCCTTCGCCCTCGAGCTGGAGGCGATCGCCGAGCACGGGGCCGTCTCGGAGCCGGTCCTCCAGGTGCGCCAGGTGCGCGCCCACGTGTGCCGGCTCGCGGGCCGACCCGCCGAGGCGGCCGCCATCTACCGCGAGGTGGCCCTGACGCTGCTCCGCTCGCAGGGCGCGGACCATCCGGAGACCCAGCGGGCGGCCACCAACGCCGAGGCCTGCTGGCGTTCGATCGCCGACCGGGCGGAGGCCATCCGGATCGCCCCGGAGATCATCGAACTGCGCGCCTTCCTCCCGGGCACGGACAACCGCAAGCTCCGGGCCGCCGAGCGCTACCTCGCCCAACTGGCCGCCACCGCAACGGCGGTGGCCGACCAAGCCTGACGCCATGGCTGCACGGCTGCCGACCGCCGGTCGGCAGCCGTGCAGCCATGGCGCACAGCCGAAGCAGCCGAAACAGCCAGAACGGCTGACAGCACACAGCCGACGGCGAACAGATCACAGAAAACAGATAACAGAAAACAGCGAACGGATAACAGATGTTGAAATCTGTTATCCGTTCGCTGTTACTTGTCAGCTGTCAGCTGTCAGGCCGCCAATCGCGACCGTCCGCCGCTCACTGCTCGTTGTTACTGCTCGTCGCCCTGGCTGTTGTCGTCGAACTGCACGTCGCCGGCGATCGCGTGGACGAACTTGGCGCCGTCGATGGTGCCGAGGCCGCTCGCGAGGTCGTAGCCCTCGGTGGCGTTGTAGCCGGTGACGCCGCCCCAGCCGTTGTCGCCGTCCTTGACGTCAACGATGCCGCTCCACTTGCTCGGGAGCAGGCTCAGGCCGTACAGGCTCGGGTTGAGCTGGCCGAGGCGGTGGCCGGCGAGCTGGTCGGCGAGCGCGACGATGCCCGAGAACAGCGGGGTGGCCTCGCTGGTGCCGCCGGTGAGGTGCCAGCCGACAGCGGTCGGGTCGTAGGACTCGTAGGTCCAGGCTGCGCCGTCGACGGCGGCGCTCATGCTGATGTCCGGGGTGCCGCGGTGCTCGCCGGTGACGTCGGAGACGGCGGTCTGGTACCACGGGCGGGAGAAGATGCCGGACACGCCGCCGCCGCCGGCGCCGGACTTGTCGTGCCACACCTTGTCGGCCGCGGTGCGCTTGCCGTTGTCGTCCAGGGTCAGCTGGGTGCCGCCGATGGAGGTGACCAGCGGGTCCGAGGACGGCCAGGAGTTGACCTTGAACGGGTACAGGTCGGTGCCGTTGGTCTGCGAGTCGGTGGCGCCGTTGTCGCCGGAGGCGGCGAGCACGGTGACGTTGCGGTCTGCGGCGGCCTTGAAGGCGTAGCGCAGGTCGGTCAGCGACTTGAAGTCGCCCTTGTCGTAACCCGGGAAGGTGTTCTCGGTGGCGCCGAAGCTCTGCGAGATGACGTCGCCGACGCCCTTCTTGATCAGGTCCTTCTCGGCGTCCATCATCTCGGGCAGGCCGGTGGTGCCCTCGGTCTCGGCGACACCGGTCTCGACCAGGACGATGTGGGCGTCCGGGGCGATCGCGTGGGCGTACTCGACGTCCAGGGTGGTCTCGCCGGCCCAGCCGGTGTGGTCGGGGTTCTTCGGGTCGAAGGCGGGGACGTTGCCCCACTTCCGCACCTCGACCTGGGTGTCCTTCAGGCCCCACTGCTTGTCGAAGACCTCCAGGTCGTGCTGGATGGTCGGCGAGCCGAAGGAGTCGACGATGACGATCGTCCGGCCCTTGCCGGTGATGCCCTCCTTGTACAGCGGCGCCAGGTTGTAGGCGGCCTGGTACTGGACCGGCGAGTAGCAGTGGATGCCGATCTGGCTGACGCACTGGGTGGTGGTCAGCGGCGCCGGGCGGGTGGTGGCGAGGTGGTGGCCGAAGGAGGCGGGGCGGACGTGGACGCCCGAGAGGTCGTGCGCGGGGGCTGCGGTCGCGGCGCCGACGGCCGGAACGGCAACGGTGCCGGCGGTGAGGGCGGTGGCCCCCACGGCGAGCAGAGCCAGGGCACGGCGGAGGGAGGCGGGGCTGCCCATGGGACTCCTTGGGACGCAGAGGGCCCGACCAGGTCCGGTCGGGTCGGTTCGGACATCCCATCGAGTGCCGCATGATCATGCCATAGTCATTTGGTGGGGTCACTTGACCGGGCGCATGGTCATGATCGGCCACGCGAAAAGGTAAAGGCCGTCCCAGGGAAAAGTAACCATGCACCTGGGACGGCCTTGTGATGACACGTCAGTAATATTCAATGAATATTAACCGTATCTACCCGGCACCTACGCATTTCAATCGAGGGATGCCGGAAATGCCGCATCGACCGGAACTACCGGGCCCCGCCGTTGACGTAGAGTGTCTGCCCGCTCACGTAAGAGGCCTCCTCGCTCGCAAGGAAGGCCACCACCGAGGCGATCTCCTCGGGCTGCCCGACCCGGCGCAGCGGCGTGCGGGCCGCCACCTCGGCCTGGTGGTCCTCGGCGCTGGCGCCGACCCGCTCGGCGGTGGCCGCGGTCATCGCGGTGGCGATGTAGCCGGGGGCGACGGCGTTGACGTTGATGTTGAACGGCCCGAGCTCGATCGCCAGGGTCGCGGTGAGCCCCTGGATGCCGGCCTTGGCGGCCGCGTAGTTGGCCTGGCCCCGGTTGCCGAGCGCGGAGCGCGAGCTGAGTGAGACGATCTTCCCGTACTTCTGCGCCACCATGTACTTCTGCGCCACGTGGCTGCAGTTGTACGCGCTGGTCAGGTTGACCGTCAGGACGGTGTCCCAGTCGGCCTTGGCCATCTTGAAGAACAGGTTGTCCCGGGTGATCCCGGCGTTGTTGACCAGGATGTGCAGCCCGCCGAGTTCCTCGGCGACCCGCGCGAACACCTCCTCGACGGCGTCGTAGTCGGCCACGTCGCAGCCGTAGGCCCGGGCGGTGCCGCCCTTGGCGGTGATCTCGGCGACCGTCCCGGCCGCCCGCTCGGCGGTCAGGTCGAGCACCGCGACGGCCGCGCCGTCCTCCGCCAGCCGACGGGCGGTGGCCGCGCCGATGCCCTGTGCCGCGCCGGTCACCACGGCGACCTTCCCTGCGAACCGCGTCATGTCCGTTCCTCCGCTCACTTGATGCTTCCCTCGGGCGTTCCCGCCCCTGAGATCGCCCCTGGACGTTCCCGCCCCGTGGTCGTTCCCGCCCCGTGGTCGTTCCCGCCCCTCGGGCGTTCCCGCCCCGGGCGCTCCCCTCTCAGACGTTCTCGACCAGCACGGCCGTACCCTGCCCCACGCCCACGCACATCGTGGCCAGACCGCGCCGGGCGCCGGTGCGGCGCATGCGGTGCAGCAGGGTGGTGAGGATGCGGGCGCCGGAGCCGCCCAGCGGGTGGCCGAGGGCGATCGCCCCGCCGCTGGGGTTGACCACCTCGTCGGCCCGCTCCGGGCTGAACCCGATGCCGTCGGCGGAGGCCAGCGCCTGGGCGGCGAAGGCCTCGTTCAGCTCGGCGGTGTCCAGGTCGGCGAGGTTCCACCCGGCCCGGCCGAGCACCTTGGCGGTGGCCGGCACCGGGCCGATGCCCATGACGTCCGGGTGCACCCCGGCCGAGGCCCCGGCCACGTACCGGCCGAGCGGCTGCAGTCCGAGGTCGCGCAGCGCCTCCTCGCCGACCAGGACGAGCCCGGCCGCGCCGTCGTTCATCGGCGAGGCGTTCCCGGCCGTGACGGTGCCGCCCGGGCGGAAGGCCGGCTTGAGGCGGGCGAGCTTCTCGATGCTGGTGTCCTCGCGGATGCCCTCGTCCTGGCTCACCGTCACCCCGTCCGGCCGCTCGACCGGGATCAGCTCGGCGTCGAAGTGCCCGTCCTTGCGGGCGGCGGCGGCCCGCTGGTGGCTGCGCAGCGCGAAGGCGTCCTGGCGCTCGCGCCCGATGCCGTACCGGCTCGCCACCTCCTCGGCGGTCTCGCCCATGCTGAGCACGCCGTGCAGTTCGGCCATCCGCGAGTTGGTGAGCCGCCAGCCGAGCCGGGTGTCGTAGGTCTCGATCCGGTGCGGCAGCGCCTCGTCGGGGCGGGGCAGGATGAAGGGCGCGCGGGTCATCGACTCGCAGCCGCCGGCCAGCACCACGTCGGCCTCGCCGGAGCCGATGGCCCGGGCGGCGAGGGTGACGGCCTCCAGGCCGGAGGCGCAGAGCCGGTTGACGGTGGCGCCGGGGACGCTCTCCGGCAGTCCGGCCAGCAGGACGGCCATCCGGGCGGCGTTGCGGTTGTCCTCGCCGGCCTGGTTGGCGGCGCCCCAGTAGACGTCGTCGATCCGGGCCGGGTCGAGGGCGGGTACGTCGGCGAGCAGGGCGCGCAGCACGGTGGCCGAGAGGTCGTCCGGCCGGACCGCGGCGAGCGATCCGCGCAGTCGGCCGATGGGTGTGCGGCGGGCTGCGGCGAAGTAGACAGGGCGCACGTCGTGCTCCTTATCGGGTGTTCGGGGTGGTGGGTCAGAAGGCGTTGACGCCGGTCAGGGCGCGCCCGATGAGCAGTTGGTGGATCTGGCTGGTGCCCTCGTAGAGGGTCATCACCCGCGCGTCGCGCAGGTACTTGCCGACCGGGTACTCGTCGATGAAGCCGTAGCCGCCGAACACCTGGAGCGCGTTGTTGGCGGCCCGGACGGCGGCCTCGCTCGCGTAGAGCTTGGCGACGGAGGACTCGGTGGCGAACGGGAGGCCGCGTTCGATGTGGTCGGCGACCTTCCAGGTGAGCAGTCGGGCTGCTTCGACGTCGACCGCGATGCCGGCCAGCAGCTGCTGGACGAGCTGGTGCGAGGCGATCGGCTTGCCGAACTGCTCGCGCTCGCCGGCGTAGCGGACGGCGGCCTCCAGGCAGGCCCGGGCGATGCCGACGCAGCCGGCCGCGACCGACATCCGGCCCTTGGCCAGGGCCGCCATCGCCACCGTGAAGCCCTTGCCGACCTCGCCGAGCCGGGCGCTGTCGGGTACCCGGGCGCCGTCCAGGGCGAGTCCGGCGGTGGCCTGGCCGCGCAGGCCGAGCTTGCCGTGGATCTCGGTGCGGCCGAAGCCGGGCAGGTCGGTGGGGACGAGGAAGGCGGTGATGCCCCGGTGGCCCTGCTGCTCGGGCCGGTCGCCGCCGGTGCGGGCGAAGACCAGGGCGACGTCGGCCCAGGTGCCGTTGGTGATGAAGGTCTTGGCGCCGCTGATCAGCCAGTGGTCGCCGTCGCGCACCGCCCGGGTGGTGAGGTTGGCGGCGTCCGAGCCGGTGCCGGGTTCGGTGAGGGCGAAGCAGGCCAGGGCCTCGCCCGAGGTGAGCCGGGGCAGCCAGTGCCGCTTCTGCTGCTCGGTGCCGTAGGTGTTGATCGACTTGCCGACCAGGCCGAGTGAGACCGAGACGATCCCGCGCACCGCCGAGTCGCCGCGTCCGAGCTCCTCCAGTACCAGGCAGTAGGCGAGGTGGTCGCCGCCGCTGCCGCCGTACTCCTCGGGGATGGTCAGGCCGAGGAAGCCGAGCTTGCCGAGCTTGCCGATGATCGAGCGGTCCACCTGCTCGGCGCGGTCCCACTCGGCGGCGTACGGCACGATCTCGCGGTCGGTGAAGGAGGCGGCGAGCTCCCGGACGGCGGCCTGCTCCTCGGACAACTCCAGGTTCACGACGGTGCCACCTCGTTAAACTAGCGCTGCAAGTTTTACGAGGGGACTGTAGACCCGACCAGCCCGCGCGGGGAAGGGGCACCTGCCAGAATCGGTCCCCACCCACCCGACCGGAGGTAGCGACCCGATGGCTCGCCCGCGCACCCCGCTGCTCAGCCGTGAGCGCATCGTCACGGCTGCCCTGCGGCTGATCGACGACGAGGGGCTGGAGGCACTCTCCACCCGCCGCCTCGCCGCCGAGCTGTCGGTCAGCGGGCCCTCGCTCTACAACCACTTCGCGACCAAGGACGAGCTGCTGGACGCGGTGGTGGACAGCGTCATCGGCGAAGTCGACTTGTCGATGTTCGAGTCCCAGGACACCCCCTGGCCCCGGGCGCTGCGCGACTGGGCGCGCTCCTACCGCGCCGCCCTGGCCGCCCATCCCAACATCGTCCCGGTGCTCGCCCAGGGGCCGGGGCGGCGGCCGAACGCGCTGCGCCTGGCCGACGCAGTCTTCGGGCACCTGGTCGGGGCCGGCTGGCCGCGCGGCCAGGCCACCCGGATCGGCGCGCTGATGCGCTACTTCGTCACCGGCTCCGCGCTGGCCTCCTTCGCGGCCGGCTTCCCGGCGGACGCCGAGGTCTACGACGCCGCGGACTACCCGCACCTCGGCGAGGCGCATCGGCTCGCCGGGCACCGGGGGGCGGTCGACGAGGGGGCCTTCGAGACCGGGCTGGAGGCGCTGCTGGACGGGCTCGCCCTGCGCTTCGAACGCCTCGCCGTGCCGTCGCCGTAGCCCGTCCCGGCCGCTCCTGCCCCGTCCCGGCCCGGGGTCCGGGTCCGGCGCGGCCCGGCGGCCCCGGCGGCCGACCGCTCCCGCCCCGGGCCGGCAGGGCTCACCAGGGCTCGCGGGCCAGGAAGGCCGGCCGCTGCTCCGGGTCCACCGGGTCGTAGTACCGGTGGTATACCGGCGTCAGCCCGCCGGAGACCGGCGGCACGATCCAGCTCCAGTCCGCCGGGGTCGGGCGGCCGAGCCGCTTCTCCTGGGCCACGTGCTTGAGGAAGCGCTCCGACTCGGTGTGGTGGTCGGCGATCGTCACCCCGGCCTCCTGGAAGGAGTGCAGCACCGCGAGGTTGAGCTCGACCAGGGCGCGGTCGCGCCAGAGCGTGCGGTCGCTGGAGGTGTCCAGGCCCAGCCGCTCGGCGACCGTCCCGAGCATGTCGTAGCGGTCGGCGTCGGCGAGGTTGCGGGCGCCGATCTCGGTGCCCATGTACCAGCCGTTGAACGGCGCGGTGGGGTAGCGGACCCCGCCGATCTCCAGGGTCATGTCGCTGATCGCGGGCACCGCGTACCAGCGCAGCCCGAGCTCGGCGAACCAGGCGTGCTCGGGGTGGCTCAGCGGCACCTCCAGGGTGGTGTCGTCCGGCAGCCCGTACCAGTGCGGACACTCGTCCGGACGCTGCTGGATCAGCAGCGGCAGCACCTCGAAGCGGTCCTCGGCGCACTTCCAGCCGAGCTCGCGGGCCCGGTCGGTGAGCACCGCGCCCGCCGGGTCGCCGACCACGGCGCCGTCGACCCGGTGCCCGGCGTAGCGGACCAGCTGCTGGTTGAGGATCCGCGGGGCCGGGCGGCCCGGGCGGTCGGGGGCGAACACCGAGACCACCGGGCGGATCCGCCCGCCGTTGCCCGCCAGTCGCAGGTGCTCGAAGCACTCGGCGGCGATGTCGTCGGCGGTGGACAGGTGGCGCAGGTCGCGGACCACCAGGCTGCGCCAGTACAGCCGGCCGATGCAGCGCGCGGCGTTGCGCCAGGCGAGCCTGGCGCCGTGGGCGAGTTCGGCGGGGGTGTGGTGGTAGCTGCCGGTGCGGTCGATCTCCTCCCGGACCGCGCGCAGTCTCGGTTCCGGGTCACCGGCGGCGGGCTGCTCGCGGTGGAACTGGCGGATGAACTCGACGGCCTGCTCGGGATCGGTGAACGGCGATGGCGCGGGCGGCAGTTGTGGGTCCGCCGGTTGCCGCGGGGCGGATGCCGCTACGGCCTGCGCGGACACGGGGGCGCTCTGCGCGGGCGTCGGTGCGGTCTGCGGGGGCACCGGGGCGCTCTGTGCGGGCACCGGGGCGCTCTGTGCGGGCACCGGGGCGGTCTGCGCGAACGCGCCCGGTGCGTGGGTGTGGGCGTGGGCGTACGGACAGCCGCCGATCGGGGCGGTGGTGGTTCTGCGGGTACGGAGCCGGTTGAAGATCAAGGACACATCCCTCCTGGCGAACAGGAGTACCGGAGGTGCCCGGTTCGGCGCAGAGAGTGAACGATTCGGCCCCCGCTCCCGCGCTCAGCGCGCTAGGGTGCGGGGGCCGAAGGTCGGACTGTACGACCGGCAGGCGCGGGCCTCGGTCAGCCCATGTCCTCCAGGCGGACGCCCTTGGTCTCCTTCATGTACTTCGCCACGAAGACCAGCGACAGCGCCGCGAAGGCCGCGTACACCAGGTAGGTCGCGGAGAGGTTCCAGCGCGAGAGCGACGGGAACGACACGGTGATCACCCAGTTGGCGACCCACTGCGCGGAGGCGGCGACGGAGAGCGCGGCGGCGCGGATCCGGTTCGGGAACATCTCGCCGAGCATCACCCAGACGACCACGCCCCAGGACATCGCGAAGAACAGCACGAAGGCGTTGGCGGAGATCAGCGCGACGGTGCCCTGGAGGTCGGGCAGCGTGACGTTGTCGCCGGAGCCGGTCGCGGAGGAGAACGCCCAGCCGGCGGCGGCGAGGGTGACGGCCATGCCGGCCGAGCCGATCAGGGCGAGCGGCTTGCGGCCGATCCGGTCGACCAGCAGGATCGCGATCACGGTGCCGAGGATGTTGATGACCGAGCCGATGAAGCTGATCAGCAGCGAGTTGCTCTGGTCGATGCCGACCGACTGCCACAGGATCGACGAGTAGTAGAAGATCACGTTGATGCCGACCAGCTGCTGGAAGACCGACAGCCCGATGCCGACCCAGACGATCGGGAGCAGGCCGAAGCGGCCGCCGAGCAGGTCGCGGAAGCGCGGGCGGTGGTCGGAGGCGATCAGCGACTGGATCTCGGCGATCCTGGCGTCGGTGTCGATGCCGTCGCCCTCGACCTCGGCCAGCACCTTGCGGGCGTCGTCCAGGCGCTCGGCCTGGATCAGGTAGCGCGGGGACTCCGGGATCACCGAGGAGAGCACGAAGTAGACCGCGGCCGGGACGACGCAGATGCCGAGCATCCACTGCCAGGCCTCCAGCCCGAGCAGCCGGCCGCGGGTGTCGCCGCCGGCGGCGTCCGCCAGCACCCAGTTGACCAGCTGGGATATCGCGATGCCGAGCACGATCGCGGCCTGCTGGAAGGAGGCCAGTCGGCCGCGGTACTTGGTCGGCGCGACCTCGGCGATGTAGGTCGGGGCGATCACCGAGGCGATGCCGATGGCGGCGCCGCCGAGGACGCGCCACGCGGCGAGGTCCCAGGGGGAGAACGGCAGCATCGAGCCGACCGCGCTGACCGCGAACAGCAGCGCGCCCGCCTTCATCACCTTGATCCGGCCGTACCGGTCGGCGAACCGGCCGGCCAGCGCGGCGCCGACCGCCGAGCCCAGCAGCGCGGAGGAGACGATCAGGCCGGTCTCGCCGCTGCCGACTCCGAACTTCCCCTGGATGCCGGAGACGGCGCCGTTGATCACGGAGCTGTCGTAGCCGAACAGGAAGCCGCCGAGGGCGGCGGCGGCGGTGATGAAGACGACGAAGCCGAGGCGGCCGGGCGCGGTGGCCTCGGCGGCCCCGGAGGGCTTCTGGGTGACGCTCACGATCTTGACTCCTGGTACTCAACACTGAGCTCGGTAAGCGAGATCGTAACCCCGATTCGTTCAAGCCTTGTAAGCGGGGAGGCCCATGCCTTGCTCGGAGAATTCGTAAGGTGAACAAGCAAATTGGGCTTCCCCAGCGTTCCACCGCTCCGTCGGGGGGCGCCGCGCTCAGGCCGGGGCGGACAGCGAGAGCCCGAACCGGCCCTCCGGGTCCGTCCACCAGTGGGTCAGCCGCAGCCCGGCCGCTGCCAGCTCCCCGGTCACCCGCTCCCGGCGGAACTTGGCCGACACCTCGGTGCGCAGCTCCTCGCCCCGCTCGAAGTGCACCGGCAGGTCCAGGGCCGGGATCTTCACGGTCTGGGTGCGCAGCGAGCGCAGCCGCATCTCGATCCACTCCTGCTCCGGGTCCCAGAGCGCGACGTGCTCGAAGGCCTCCGGGTCGAAGTCGGCGCCCAGCTCGCGGTTGAGCACGTTGAGCACGTTGCGGTTGAACTCGGCGGTCACCCCGGCGCCGTCGTCGTACGCGGCGACCAGCGCCGCCGGGTCCTTGACCAGGTCGGTGCCGAGCAGCAGGAAGTCGCCCGGGTCGAGGGCGGCACGCAGGCTGCTCAGGAAGGCGGCGCGCTCCTTCGGCAGCAGGTTGCCGAGGGTGCCGCCGAGGAAGGCGACCAGGCGGGGGCCGCCGTCCGGGGGCAGGCCGAGGCGGGCGGTGAAGTCGGCCAGCACGCCGTGCACGGCCAGTCCGGGGTACTCGGCGGCGAGCGCGGTGCCGGCCGCGACCAGCGCGCTCACGCTGACGTCCACCGGGACGTAGGCCTCCAGGTCGCCGGTCGAGCGCAGTGCGTCCAGCAGCAGCCGGGTCTTCTCGGAGGAGCCGGAGCCCAGCTCGACCAGGGTGCGGGCGCGGGTGGCGGCGGCGATGTCGCCGGCCCGGGCGGCGAGGATGGCCCGCTCGGCGCGGGTCGGGTAGTACTCGGGCAGCCGGGTGATCTCCTCGAACAGCTCGCTGCCCCGCGCGTCGTAGAACCACTTGGGCGGCAGCCACTTCGGGTCGGCGGTCAGTCCGTGCCGCACGTCGTGGTGCAGCGCGGTGCTGAAGTGGTCGGCGGGCAGCAGTCGGGTGAGATCGAATGTGTCCATGACAGGGTGGTTCCTCTGTTCAGAAGGTGAAGGGAGACGGAAGGGTCAGTAGTGGCTGGGGAGCTGTCGGACGCTGACGCCCCGGGCATCGGCCAGCAGCAGGGAGCCCTCCGGGACGGACGTCCAGCCCGGGTCGTCGTCGTACGGCTCGGAGGCCACCACCGTGCCGGGGCCGGGCAGGCTCCGGTGGTGCAGGGTGTCGCCCCAGGCGGTCGCGGCGATCGCGGTGCCGTCGGTGAGCAGCAGGTTGAGCCGCCCGGTGGTGTGCGCGGCGACGTCCGCCACCGTGCCCGCCAGCGCCTCGCCGAGCCCCTCGCCCCGGCGCAGCCGGTGCAGGGTGAGGGCCCACAGCAGGGCCGAATCGGTCCGCGCCTCCAGCTCCAGCAGTTCGGCGGGTGGCAGCAGGGCGGCGAGCGCGTCCAGCTTGCCGGGCCAGCCGGCCACCGCGCCGTTGTGGCTGAACAGCCAGCGCCCGGCGGCGAACGGCGCGGCCGCGGCCTCGCCCGCCGCGCAGCCCTCGGTGGCGGAGCGGACCGCCGCCAGCAGCGCCCGGGTGCGGATCACCCGGGCGAGGTCGGCGAAGGCCGCGTCCGCCCAGATCGGCCCGGCCCGGCGGTAGCGGGCGGGCAGCTCGTCGCCGTCCGCGTACCAGCCGAGGCCGAAGCCGTCCACGTTGACCGTCCCGTGCCGCTGGGTGCGGGGCGCCCAGGACTGCCGGTACAGCCCGTACGGCGGGTGCACCAGCAGCTCCTGTGGCGCCACCGGCTCACCCAGGTAGGCGATATGACGGCACATCAGACTCCCTCCCGGTTGTGCTCCGGGCCGCGGGTGTCGTGCTCCGGGCTGCGGGCGGTGCGGAAGCCGGAGAAGATCTGCCGCCGGACGGGGTAGTCCCAGTTGCGGAAGGTGCCCCGGCAGGCGACCGGCGCCACCGCGAAGCAGCCGCCGCGCAGCACCTTGTACTCGGGCCCGAAGAACACCTTCGAGTACTCCTCGTACGGCCAGGCCCGGAACCCCGGGTAGGAGTGGAAGTCGCTGGCCGTCCACTCCCACACGTCGCCCATCAACTGGCGCACGCCGTAGGGTGACCGGCCCTCCGGGTAGCTGCCGGCGGCGGCCGGTCGCAGGTGCCGCTGGCCGAGGTTGGCGTGCTCCGGGCCGGGCGGGCCGTCGCCCCAGGGGTAGCGGCGCGAGCGGCCGGTGGCCGGGTCGTGCCTGGCCGCCTTCTCCCACTCGGCCTCGGTCGGCAGCCGCCGCCCGGCCCAGCGGGCGTACGCGTCCGCCTCGTACCAGCTGACGTGCAGCACCGGCTCGTCCGGCGGGACGGGCTCGACCGTACCGAAGCGGCGGCGCAGCCACTGGCCGTCCTGCCGCTCCCAGAACAGCGGGGCGGTCAGGCCTGCGCGCAGGCGGTGCGCCCAGCCCTCCGGGGTCCACCAGTGCGGTTCGTCGTAGCCGCCGTCCGCGATGAAGCGCTGGTAGGCGGCGTTGGTGACCGGGGTGGTGTCCAGGAAGTAGGCCGGCAGGTCGACCCGGTGCGCCGGGCGCTCGTTGTCCAGCGCCCACGGCTCGGTGTCCGTGCCCATGGTGAACGGGCCCGCGGGGACGAGGACTTCGGCGGGCAGGTCGGCCGCGTCGGCGGGTGCGGGCGGCGGCGGGGGAGCGGCCAGGGCGGGCTCCCCCCGGCGCAGCTGATGGGTGATCAGCATCGTTTCGTCGTGCTGCTGTTCGTGCTGGGCGATCATCCCGAAGGCGAATCCGGCGTCCAGCAGCGGAGCGCCCTCCAGCGGGCTGGCGGCCAGCAGGTCCAGCACCCGGCCGCGCACTTCGTGGGCGTAGGCGCGGGCCTCGGCGGGCGGCAGCAGCGGCAGGCCGGGGCGTTCGGCCCGGGGGTGCTGGAACGCGTCGTACAGCGGGTCGATCTCGGGGTGCATCGGGTCCCGGCCGCCGACGTTGCGCAGCAGCCAGAGCTCCTCCTGGTTGCCGATGTGCGCGAGGTCCCAGACCAGGGGCGACATCAGCGGGGAGTGCTGGGCGGTGAGGTCGGCGTCCTCGACGCAGTCGGTCAGCGCGGCGGTCCGGGCGCGGGCGGCCAGCAGTTCGGCGGCGATGTTCTCGCGCAGCGCCTCGGTCCCGGCCTCCGGGGTGGCGGTGCCGGTTCCGGCAGCGGCGGTGCCCGGTCCGGGGTGGGTGGGCGGTCGGACGTCGGTCATGATGCCTCCTCCGGGGGAGTGCGTCGGGTGCCGGAGCGCAGGGCGTCCAGCTGGTCGTCGGCCGGGCAGCGGCCGCGCGCGGGGTAGCGCTCGGCGAACTCGGCGACGGCGGCGCGCAGTCGACCGGCGCCGGGCAGGCGGGCCAGCGCGGCGTCGGCGACGGCGAAGCAGGTGAGGGCGGCACGGCGCAGCTCGGGATCGGCGACGCCCAGGGTGGCGGCGCGGCGCCAGACCCCGCTGCGCGGCGGGCGCGGGCCCGAGGCGCAGTCGAGCGGCTCCAGCGCGGCCAGCGCGGTGGCGGCGGCCACCGGGTCGTCCAGCAGCGCGGTGACCAGGGCGGTGGGCACCACCCAGCCGTCGCCGGGCTGGGCGTCGATCATCCGTAGCTCCAGGTGGCCGCGCGGACGCACCGGTGGGAACAGGGTGGTGCAGTGGTAGTCCAAGTCGGCGAGCGTGGGCGGGCGTTCACCCGTGCCGCGGGTCCACTCCCGGAAGGTCAGACCGGCCGGGGCCGTCCAGGGCAGCCCCTCCGGCCTCTGCACGCACAGGACTTGGGCATCCAGGACGTACTGCGCCCAGGCCTCACGCGGGTCGCCGTGGTCCGGCTCGGGGGCGAGGGTGCGGGTCGGGTCCATCCGGGACCAGACGGTCTGCCGGGTGGACCGGTGGCCGGTCGGCTTCCCGTCCAGGAGCGGGGAGTTGGCGAACGCGGCGACCAGCACCGGGCCCAACCGGTGGACCAGCTGCCAGCGCCGTTCCACCGCGTGCGGACCGGCCGCGTCGCCGGCGTCCAGGCACACCTGGACCGATGCGGTGCCGGTCATCATGACCCGGCCCCAGGGCCCGGCCGAGTCGAAGAAGCGCTCCATCGCGAGGTAACGGGGGTGGTCCAGCACCATCTGGCGGGGGCGGGCGAGCGGGTCCGTCCCGGTGCCGGTGAGTCGCAGGCCCTGTGCCGCGAAGGCGGCCCGCAGGGCGGTCAGATCGCGTCGGGTGTCCTCGACGCAGGCCAGCAGGCCGGTGGCGGGCGGGGAGCTGAGCTCTACCTGTCCGCCGGGTTCGAGCGTTAGGCGCGAACCGGAGGGGAGCGAGGTGCCGTCCGCGCCGCCCAGGGGCAGCGATTCCAGTGCGGCGTGGAGCAGTTCCGGGGGGACGGGCCGGCCGGGACATCGGTCGTCATGGACGAACCACTCGACTTCGACCCCCACCAGGCGGGGCGGTCCGATCTTGAAACAGACGCCCGACACATGGCTGCGCGCCCCCGATTCGGTCAACGGGGTCACCCCCGTCGGGGGTGGTGCTGCGCTCTGCCGGTCGGGCGGAGTGGTGCGGGATGTCGGTATCACCGGACTCACCATCCTCGGGATCACGATTGCGGCCCGGTCTACTTTGCCCAGTCTGCTACGGAGCATGCGGAGGCGCTTCGCAAATATCGTGTGAATGTTCGTTTTCGCAGGTCAGAGGCGTGGCGAAAGGGTGAATGCGGGCCCTGCGGGCCGGTTCGGCGACGGGCGGCCGACCCGGGCACGTGCCCCGGTCACGGGCGGTCCAGGCGGTCCAGACGCGCCATGACGGTGTCCAGCAGCGGCCCCGGCAGGGCGTAGTTGAGGCGCAGCGAACCCGCGCCGCCCGGGCCGAAGTCGGTGCCGTCGGAGGACTCCAGGCCGCAGCGCTCCAGCAGCGCCGCGCGGGCGTCCTGCGACGGCAGGCCGAGGGCGGCGGCGTCCAGCCAGAGCAGGTACGAGGCCTGCGGGGCGGAGCGGACGGCGGGGCCGAGCCGGTCGGTGAGCCGGGAGCGGGCGGCGGCGAGGTGGGCGAGCAGCGCGTCCAGCCACGGGCCGCCCTCGCCCAGCGCGGCCCGCTGCACGGTCTGCTCCAGCAGGCCGCCCTCCCAGAGGCCGTAGCCGGCCAGGGTGTCGGTGAGCCGGGCGCGCAGACGGGGGTCCGGGACGAGGGCGAAACTGCTGGGAATGCCGGAGCAGTTGAAGGTCTTGCCGACGGAGTTCAGGGTGACGACGGACGGGCGGTCCGCCGGGTCGGCGCAGGTCGCGGCGACGGGGTGGGTCCGGCCGGGGTGGGTGAGGTCGCCGTGCACCTCGTCGGAGACCAGCAGCGCACCGCTCTGCGCCGCCCAGGAGGCGAGACCGCGCACCGTGCCGGTCGGCCAGACCCGGCCGGAGGGGTTGTGCGGGTTGCTCAGCAGCACGGCGGAGGCCGGGCGGGGGAGCGGGCCACGCGGCATTCGGTAGCCGTCCGGGGCAAGGTGCAGCGGCAGCTCGTGGTGGGCGAGGCGCATGGCGCGGCAGAGCTGGGCGAAGCCGCCCCACTCGGGGGTGGGGAAGAGGACGGGGGCCTGCGGCCGTACCGTCTCCAGGAGCAGGCGCAGGGCGGTGCGGGGGCCGCAGGGGAGCAGCAGGACCCAGTCCGGGTCCACCTCGGCGCCGTGCCGGGCGCGGTACCAGTCGGCCACCAGGGCCCGTCCGGCCGGGTCGCAGACGGTGTACCCGTAGGCCCGGTGGCGGGCGCGTCGTTCCAGGGCCTCGGCGACGGCGGGCGGGCCGGGGAGGTCCATGTCCGCCAGGCCCATCGGGATGACCCCGGGGGCTGCGGCCCGGGCCCACTTGCTGCTGCCGGTGCCGGTGCGGTCGAAGGGGGCGTCGAAGCCGAAGTCCGGGGCGGGGGGCGGCGAACAACTGACAGCTGACAGATTTCGAAAGTTGTCATCTGTTCGCTGAAATCTGTTTTCTGTCATCTGTTCGCCGTTCCTCGTTCGTCGTCATCGCCGCCACCGCCCGTCAGGTACGCCGCCAGCCCGCGGCGCCCCCGGCGCATCATCGCCGCGTGGTTCGCCCGGAACAGCAGGTGCAGCGGCAGGGCCAGGCGCCGCAGCAGGGGCTTGCCGGGCCGGACGTCCTCCTCGAAGAGCACCCGGCACCGCGTGCCGTCCGGGCCGTCCGTCGTGACGGTGAACCGCGACCACCCGTCGAGGTCGCCCCGCATCGCCGCCTCCAGCACTCCGGCCGCCGGGTCCTGTCGTTGCGCCTCCAGGTCGATCACCAGCCGGTACGGCAGCAGTGCCCGGACCACTGCCCGGCCGCTCCGCGCGCCGGTCTCCCGGACCTCGAGGATCTCCGGCCACCACAGCGGGTAGCTCCGGACGTCCTCCAGCGCCGCGTACACCGCCGGGGCGGGTGCCGCGAGCCGCCACACGCCCCGGAAGCGGTAGTGGTTGGGATCCACGCGCCCCACCCTAGTGGGGTGTCCGTCGTCCGAGGGGCGAACGGGACTGGCTCGCCGCCGAGTTGGCGGCAACCGTCCGGATCCCGCCGCCCGGCCGCCCCCGGTCGGGGTCGAACGCCCGGTAAATACCGGGCAAAGAGCGCTATTCGCGAGGGGGAGGGCACTCCGCTTGCACCCGTTCGGGGTGCGGGGGAGGATCTTGTGTGCTTGTAGTCTCATCAGTCACGGCAGCAGCTCCAGTCGCTGCGCCCCCGGAACCGGAGTGAAGGAGTCACAGGCATGCGGCGACCGAGCTGGGTACCGGAAGGTACGGACCTGGACAAACCGAACGCCGCACGGGTCTACGACTACTACCTCGGGGGCTCCCACAACTTCGAGGTCGACCGGGAGATGGCCCGCAGGGCGATGGCCATGTGGCCCGAGCTGCCCCAGATCATGCGGTCCAACCGGGCCTTCCTGCGCCGCGCCGTGACCCACCTCGCCGAGCAGGGCGTCACCCGCTTCCTGGACATCGGCTCCGGCATCCCGACCTTCGGCGCCGTGCACGAGATCGCCCGGGCCATCCGCCCCGGGACCGAGGTCGTCTACGTCGACCGCGACCCGGTCGCCGTCGCGCACAGCCGCCTGCTGCTCCAGGACGACCCGCACAGCGCCGTCGTCCAGGCCGACCTGCGTGACGTCGAGGACCTGCTGGACCGCCCCGAGGTGGCCGCACTGCTGGCCGGGGGCGAGCCGGTGGCCGTCCTGCTGGTGGCCGTCGCCCACTTCGTCAGCGACGACGAGGACCCCTGGAAGCTGATCGCCACGGTCCGCGACCGCCTCCCGGCCGGCAGCGCGCTGGTCCTCTCGCACGCCTCCCTGGAGGCCCGTCCGGACCAGGCAGAGAACCACCAGGAGCTCTACCGGATGACCCCGACCCCGTTGACCATGCGCACCCGTGAGCAGGTCACCGCGATGTTCGACGGCTTCGAGCTGGTCGAGCCGGGCGTGGTCCACCTGCCGCAGTGGCGCCCCGACCAGCCGGGCACGGTCGGCGAGCACCCCGAGCGGATCGCCGGGGTGGCGGGCGTGGGGTTCCGCCCTTGAGCGGTCGCGACGCGAGAGCAGCCGACGGCCGCCCGCCCCGCGCGGCGGCCGGGGCCGGGGCGGTCCGATGAGCGGCGCGATCCCGGCGGACGGCGGGATCCCGGCAGAGGGTGCCACCCCGGCGGGCGGCGCGACCCCGGCGGGCAGCGCCGCCGAGCGGTTCCACGAGGACTGGTCCCGGCTGCTGTCCGCCGACCACGGCATCGCCGTCCACCCCGGCCTGCTCGGCCGACTGGCCGCGCGCACCGCCGCGCTGCTGCACCGGGCCCAGCAGGACGACCCCTTCGAGCCCCGGCTGGCCGCCCAGGCCGGCGCCGACCTGGTCGACGGGCACTTCACCGACCCCGTCCTGCTCGCCCGCGCCGTCGAGCTGCTCCAGGCCCAGCCGGCCCACGACGGCCGCGGCCCCGCCCTCACCGGCGCCTTCGCGGCCGGCTGGGCGAACGCCCTGCGCGAGCGCACGCTGCGCGAGCAGGAGGCCATCCGCACCGCCGCCGACGCCGCCCGCCTGGAGGCCGAACGCGCCCTGCGCGCCTCCGAGGCCCGGTTCCGCGCCCTGTTCGAGAGCGCCGCGATCGGCATCGCCATCGGCGACACCGACGGCAACATCCTGGCGGTCAACAAGGCCGTGCAGGAACTGTTCGGGGCGGGGCCGGAGGACATGGTCGGGCGCCGGGTCGACGACCTCGTCCACCCCGAGGACACCCCCGGCGTCTGGGAGGCGTACGAGGAGCTGATCAGCGGCAAGCGGGAGTACTTCCAGTTCGACAAGCCGTACTACCGCCAGGACGGCGAGGTGGTCTGGACCCACCTGACCGTCTCGCTGATCCGCGACGACGACGGCACCCCGCAGTACCAGGTCGCGATGCTGGAGGACGTCACCGACCGCTACCGGCTCCAGGAGCGGCTGCGCCACCAGGCCACCCACGACCCGCTGACCGGCCTGCCCAACCGCGCGGCCTTCTTCGAGCGGCTGGAGAAGCTCTTCGAGGACCCGGAGCCCGGCGCCCGCTTCGGCCTCTGCTACGTCGACCTCGACGGCTTCAAGGTGGTCAACGACAGCCTCGGGCACGACATGGGCGACCAGCTGCTGTCCGCCGTCGCCGCCCGGCTGAAGGCCGCCCTCACCCCGCTCGGCCACCTGGTCGCCCGGCTCGGCGGCGACGAGTTCGTCGTACTGCTGGAGAACTGCCGGGGCGAGCAGGAGGCGGTGGCCGCCGCCAAGACCGTACTGGGGGCGCTGGCCGGGCCGGTGCTGATCGGCGACCACAAGCTCGCCGTCGGCGCCAGCGTCGGCGTACTGGAGCGGCGGGTGTCCACCACCACCCCCGGCGCCGCCGTCCGGGCCGCCGACCTGACGCTGTACCGCGCCAAGGAGGCCGGCCGCGGCCGCTGGACGCTGTTCGACCCCAAGGAGAACGCCCGCGCGGTCAGCCGCTACGCGGTCTCGGTCCGGATGCCGGCCGCCCTGGACCGCGGCGAGTTCTTCATCGACTACCAGCCGCTCTACCGGCTCGCCGACGGCCGGATGGCCGCCGTGGAGGCGCTGGTGCGCTGGCGCCACCCGCAGCTCGGCGTGCTCGGCCCGGACGAGTTCGTCACCACCGCGGAGGAGACCGGGCTGATCATGCCGCTCGGCCGCTGGGTGCTGGAGCAGGCCTGCGGCCAGGCCGCGGACTGGATCAAGCACTACGGCGATGCCGCGCCGCAGCTGAACGTCAACCTGGCGGTGCGGCAGGCGCGCAGCGCCGCGCTGGTCACCGACCTCAGCCGGATCCTGGACAACACCGGACTGGAACCGGCCCGGCTGCAGTTGGAGATCACCGAGTCGACCGTGGTCGGCCCCGAGGACGAGGCGCTGCGCACCCTGCACGGGCTGGTCGACCTCGGTGTGTCGCTGGCGGTGGACGACTTCGGCACCGGCTGGTCCAACCTCGCCTACCTGCGCGACCTGCCGGTCTCCGGGCTCAAGATCGCGGGCTCCTTCGTCGGCGACCTGCACGAACCGGCGAAGGACGGCGCCACCGGGTGGCGGATCGTCAGCGGCCTGGTGTCGATGGCGCACGCGCTCGGCCTGAACGTCACCGCCGAGGGCGTGGAGACCCGCAAGGACGCCGAGCGGCTGCGCGAGATGGGCTGCGACTGGGCGCAGGGCTGGCACTTCGGCCGTCCGGTGCGGCCCGCCGAGATCGCCCGCCGGATCGTCGAGGAGCCGGAGGGGCGGCCGGTCGAGGAGGGGTGACCGGTCAGTAGGGGCGACCCCCGCTTCCGGCCCGGCCCCGGCGGGGGCCCGGCAACGGTTCCGGCAAGGGTTGCGGAACCGTTCCGGAAAGCGCCCTGCGGCCCTGCCCGGTATGCGGGATGATGGCGCGTCGAAATCACCACCCGGCACCGGTGCGCCCGTGGTCACGGCCATCGCACCGGCCCCGGGGAGCGGGGAGGGGAACGCCGCGATGGGCGCAACGGAGGGCTCCGGTCCGGCCGAGGAGGACCGGGGCCGGGAGTGGCCCGGGGAGTCGCCGCGGACCAGAGTCGACTGGGGGTCGCGGGAGCGGGGATCGCGGTTCCGGGGGGCGTGGGAGGCGCGGCGCGGTGAGCAGGGCGGGGCCGGGGACGGTGCGGACCACGGCGCGGACCGGCCGTCCCGGCTCGGCGCCCGGCGGCCCGGCGGGCCGGACCCGGAGGCCGTGACCCGCCGGATGCCCCCGCCCCGCCACGACCCGGAGGCGGAGACCCGCCGCGTGCCGGGGCCCCGCCACGACCCGGAGGCCGCGACGAAGGTCCGGCCCGGTGGCGGAGCGGGGCGGTTCGACCCGGAGGCCGACACCGAGGTGGTCCGGCCGCGCTCCTCGGACGGCCCGTCCTGGCAGGACAGCATCGGCCCCGGGCCCAGCCCGAGCGGCCGCCCCGTCCCCGGTGGCGGAGCCGTGCCGGGCGGCGGGCCCACGCCGGACGCCGGACCCGCGCCGGGCGGCGGGCCCGGTCCCCGCGGCGGCCCCGTCGAGGACGACTTCCCCGACGCCCTGCGCGACCGCTTCACCCCGCTGGGCAGGGCGGGCGCCGGCGCCGAGGGCACCGTCTGGTACGTCCGGCGCACCGACGGCGGTGCCGACGCCGCGGTCAAGGTGTCCGCGGTCGGCCAGCCGATGGACCACGACCTGCTCGCCCACCTGTGCAACGACGGCTTCCGCCGGCACGTCCCGCACCTGATCGACTACGGGCGGGTCCGCCACCACGGCGCGCTGGTCGACTGGGTGGCGATGGAGTACCTGCCGGTCACGCTCTCCGCGCACGTCGCCGCGCTGCGCCGGTCCGGCGCCCACGCCGACCCGCGGACCACCGAGCAGATCGTCTACGAGCTGGTCTCGCTGCTGGAGTTCTGGCAGCGGCGGATCCAGCGCAACCCGCTGGACTTCAAGCCGGCCAACATCCTGGTGCGCCCCGGCCGCGGGCCCGGGGAGTTCGTGATCGCCGACTTCGGCGGCGTCGACCGGCTCACCGACAGCCGCCGCTTCACCTCCACGATGATGGTCACCGTCGCCTATATGGCCCCCGAGCAGCTGGCCGGCAAGAACCACGAGGCCGGGCCCTGGTGGGGACTCGGCAACGTGCTGTACGAACTGTTCGTCGGCCGGCCCCGGTTCGTCGGCGCGGACGGCGAGCGGGCCGCCGACCACGACCTGGAGCTGGAGCTGGTCATGGGCGAGGAGGTGGACCTCGCAGCCGTCATCGACCAGCGCCAACTGCTGCTGCTCCAGGGTCTGTTCACCAAGAAGCCGGAGGACCGCTGGACGGCGGCGGAGGTCCGCAGCTGGCTGGCCGGCGGCAGCCCGGAGGTGATCCGGCGCCGGCCGCGGGCCCGTCGGCCGATCACCTTCCTCGGGGACCCGTTCACCGACCCGGTCCGGCTCACCGAGGTGCTGCTGCGCAACTCCGGCGCCGCGGCGCGCTGGCTGGCGGCGGTCGGGGCGGAGCGGCTGCGCGACTGGCTGCGCGACGAGGTCAAGGACCCTGTGTTCGACCTCCACTACCTCACCGACGTGGTCCGCGCCCCCGGTTCCCGGCGCGAGGCGGTGGCCGGTGTCGCCGTGCTCGCCCTCGGCGCCGCGTACGCGCCGTCGGCCGTCCCGCACTACCGCGACCGCCCGGTCGACCCGGTCGGGCTGGAGCGCGTCGCCACCGAGCCGGACGGCGCCGCGTTCATCGACGAACTGGTCCGCGGCGGGGCTCCGGCCGTCGCTGCCCGCTACGACTGCTTCCACCCCGAGTGCTCCGGCGAGCACTGCTCGCGGCTGCTCGCCCTCGCGGCGCTCCCGGAGGTGCTCGCCGAGGTGGAGCGCACGGCCCGGACCGTCGGCGGCGGCCGGCGCGGTGACGGCGGGCTCGGTCCGGAGGAGCGGGAGGAGGCGCACCGGCTGGCGGTCTGGCTGAGCATCCGCCCGGAGGAGCGCTACCGGCTGCTCGGCCGGCTCTCCCCGCTGCCCGCCGCGCTGCACCGGCTGCCGCTGCCCGTCCGGGTGTCGGAGCTGGCCGCGGTGGTCGCCTCGGCGGTGGTGGACGGGGCGCTGACGGCCGGTGCCGGGGTGCGTACGGCGGTGCGCTCGGCGGCCCGGCGACCGGCGCCCGACCCGGCGGCGGCCACCCCGCGGGACGTGGTGCGGCGGCGCTGGTCGGCGCTGCGGCGGCGGGCGGTGGGCGCCGATCCGGGGCAGGTCGCGGGGCGGGCGGCGCTGGTGGCCGCGGAGGCGGTGCGGCGGCGCGGCCGGGGCCGGGTGGAGCGGCCCGAGCCGGAGCCGGGCGTGCTGCGGGAAGGCCGGGCGCGGGCCGGTCGGATGGCCCGGCTGTGGGCGCAGCGGCGCCGCCGGCCGCCGGTGGACTGGCCGGCCCGGCTGCGGCTCTGGTGGCCGTACGCCCGCACCATGCTGCCGCGCCGGGCGGGGGCGGTCGCGCTGCTGGTGGTGGGCCTCGGACTGCTGCTGTGGGCGGGGGCGGTGGTGCGCTTCCCGGTCGAGGCCGGGCACCGACTCGACCTCTCGCCGGACCTGTTCGGGGGGCCGCTGCGCCTGGCCGGGCGGCACGCCGCCGAGCAGGCGGCCGGGAAGCTGGGCGCGGCCTTCACCGCGGCGGCGGTGCTCGCCTTCTTCCCGGCCCCGGTGGGCTTCGGCACGGCGCTGCTGACCGGGGCGGGCGCGTTCGCGATCGGCTACCTGCGGCTCGGGCCGCCGATGACGGCGGTGGAGGCGCCGCAGCCGGTGGCCGACCGGGTGGTCATGTTCGAGGGAGGGATGGGGAGTTGGGCCGGGATCGCGGCGGTGGTCGCGGTCGTGGTCGCCGTGGTGCTGATCGAGCGGGGGGCCAACCGGCTGCTCAAGCCCGCCCAGCAGGCCCGGCGGCGGGTCCGGGAGGCCTGGCGGGACCTCGACCGACGGGCCGCGCGGGCCGCCCGGGTCGCGGGGGGCGGCACGGGGTCGGGCGCCGGGTCGGGCACGGGGCCACGGACGGGCATGGGGCCGCGTACGGGCACGGGGGCGGGCACGGAGGTCGCCGGGGCGTGGCGGACGGGCCGGGCGGGCACCCGGGACCGGCTGCGGTTCGCGCTCACCAGCACCGGGGTGCTGGTCCTGCTGCTGTGGGCGGCGGTGGAGGTGCGGCTCGCGGCCACCGGGGTGCACCGGACGCCGGAGTCCTGGGGGACGGGCCAGACCGGTGCGGCCTACCAGGCGGGATTCGTCGTCCTGTTGGCGGCGGTGTCGCTGCTGAGCACCCTGGGGACGCTGGTCACCGCCCGCGTCCTGTTCGTCGGCTGGATCCTCGGCACGCTGTTCCTGGGCGCCTGGCCCGGCGTCCTGGGGCCGGTCGAGGCGCTGCGGATCCCGGTGGTGGGGGCACGGCGCCTTCTGGGCCGCGCTGCTGGTGGCGCTGCCGCTGGCGGCGTACGGGGTGCTGCGGGCGGTGCGGGGGCGGGCGGCGCTGGGGTGACGGCGGGCAGCCGTGCTCGGCCCGCCCGCCGTGCTCGGCCCACCCGCCCCGCTCGGCCCACCTGCCGTGCTCAGCCGACCAGTCGGGAGAGCTCGATCGAGTGCCCGGTCCGTTCCACCTTCGCGGTCAGGTAGCGGACGTTGCTCGCGGACAGGTGGACGCCGGTCGGCACCCGTCGGCGCACGGTGATCCCGAGCCCGGCCAACTGGGCGGCCTTGTCGGGGTTGTTGCTCAGCAGGTCGATGCCCTCCACGCCGAGGGTGGCGAGCATCTGGGCGGCCGCGGTGTAGTCCCGGCCGTCCTCGGGCAGGCCCAGCGCGGTGTTGGCGTCGTAGGTGTCCAGGCCGGAGTCCTGGAGGGCGTAGGCGTCGAGCTTGTTGTACAGGCCGATGCCCCGGCCCTCCTGGCGGAGGTAGAGCAGGTAGCCGCCGGCCTCGCTGATCCGTTCCACCGATTCGCGCAGCTGCGGGCCGCAGTCGCAGCGGTCCGAGCCGAAGACGTCGCCGGTCAGGCACTCGGAGTGCAGGCGCACCAGCGGGGTCCCGCCGTCCGGGACGGTGCCGAGGGCGAGCGCGAGGTGCTCGGCGCCGTCGGCGAGGCCGTGGAAGGTGGAGACCTCCGCGTCGGCGCGGTAGCCGTCGGGGAAGGTCAGCGGGATGCGCACACGTGAGCGCACCGTGGCGGAGCCGGGCTGAGGCATGGTTGGGCCTCCGTCGATCGGGGGTGGACCGGGTTGATCGCTCCGGATCCGGAGGGATCCGGTCGGGTCGGATGTCGACCGTACTCGGTTGTTCCAATTTGAACAACTGCCTACTTTCGGTGACCCCTTTGACTACGGAGGCGAACAACACCCCACCCGCCCCCACTGTTCCCGTACGGCGGTCCAGCATGCGGAACGGACCGGACCCGAGGTGTGGACACTGCGACACTTCCTCCCGTTTCCTGGGCACGGGAACGCCTCGCGCACGACCACCGACGACCACGGAAGGTCCTGATCAGATGCCCACGAGCCGCGCCACCACCCCCTTCGCCGACCGGTCCCGCCTCGACGCCGAACAGCGTGCGATCGAGTCGCGCTACGCGGACGTGGTCCGCCGCAACAAGGGCGAGACGGAGTTCCACCAGGCCGTCCACGAGGTGCTGGAGACCCTCGCCCCGGTGCTCGCCCACCGCCCCGAACTCCTCGACGCCCGCATCATCGAGCGGATCTGCGAGCCCGAGCGGCAGCTGATGTTCCGGGTGCCGTGGACGGACGACTCCGGCGACATCCACGTCAACCGGGGCTTTCGGGTGGAGTTCAGCAGCGCCCTCGGCCCGTACAAGGGCGGCCTGCGCTTCCACCCCTCGGTGAACCTCGGCATCGTCAAGTTCCTCGGCTTCGAGCAGATCTTCAAGAACGCGCTCACCGGGCTGGCGATCGGCGGCGGCAAGGGCGGCTCCGACTTCGACCCCAAGGGCCGGTCGGACGCCGAGATCATGCGGTTCTGCCAGTCCTTCATGACCGAGCTGCACCGCCACCTCGGCGAGCACACCGACGTGCCGGCCGGTGACATCGGCGTCGGCGGCCGGGAGATCGGCTACCTGTTCGGCCAGTACAAGCGGATCACCAACCGCTACGAGGCGGGCGTGCTCACCGGCAAGGGCCTCGGCTGGGGCGGCGCGCAGGTCCGCACCGAGGCCACCGGCTACGGCTGCGTGCTGTTCACCGCCGAGATGCTGGCCAGCCGCAGCGAGGGCCTGGACGGGCGCCGGGTGGTCGTCTCCGGCTCCGGCAACGTCGCCGTGTACGCGATCGAGAAGGCCCAGCAGCTCGGCGCGACCGTGCTGACCTGCTCCGACTCCTCCGGCTACGTGGTGGACGAGAAGGGCATCGACCTCGACCTGCTCAAGGAGGTCAAGGAGGTGCGGCGCGGCCGGGTCTCCGACTACGCCGAACTGCGCGGCAGCCACGTGCGGTTCGTCGAGGGGCCGGGCGTGTGGAGCGTGCCCGGCGAGGTCGCGCTGCCCTGCGCCACCCAGAACGAGCTGACCGAGGCCGACGCGCTCGCCCTGGTCCGCAACGGGGTGCTCGCCGTCGCCGAGGGCGCCAACATGCCCACCACCCCCGAGGCGGTGCGGGTCCTCCAGGAGGCCGGGGTGGCCTTCGGCCCGGGCAAGGCGGCCAACGCGGGCGGCGTCGCGACCAGCGCGCTGGAGATGCAGCAGAACGCCTCGCGCGACTCCTGGACCTTCGAGCGCACCGAGGAGCGGCTGGCCGGGATCATGAAGCACATCCACGACTCCTGCTTCACCACTGCCGAGCGCTACGGGCACCCGGGCGACTACGTGGTGGGCGCGAACATCGCGGGCTTCGAACTGGTCGCGGACGCGATGCTGGCCCAGGGCCTGGTCTGAGCCCTGGTCACGGCCGGCCGGGGCCGGTCGCCCGGCGATCGGTACCCGACCGGAGCGGGCACCGATCGTCGGGTGCGGCAGGGTGGGTCCTTCCTACGGTGGTGATCAGTAAGGGAAGGACGGGGTCGGAGTGCTGGAGCACCTGAACCGGGCGATGGAGCACATCGAACGGAGCCTGGACCAGGAGATCGACGTGGCCGAGCTGGCGCGGATCGCGATGACGTCGGAGTACCACTTCCGGCGGCTGTTCTCGATGCTCGCCGGGATGCCGCTGTCGGACTACGTCCGGCGTCGGCGGCTGACCGTCGCCGGGGCCGAAGTCCTCGACGGCGGGCGGACGCTGCTCGACATCGCGGTCAGCTGCGGCTACACCTCGGGGGAGGCGTTCGCCCGGGCGTTCCGGGCGATGCACGGGGTCGGGCCCGGCGAGGCCCGGCGCGAGGGGGCGACGCTCGTCTCCCAGCCCCGGATGTCCTTCCGACTCATCGTGGAGGGAAGCAGCAGCATGCAGTACCGGATCATCGAGAAGCCGGACTTCCGGATCGTCGGCAAGAAGGCACGGGTCCCCCTGATCTTCCAGGGGGTCAATCCGCACATCGCCGAGTTCATCCGGGGGCTCGGCACGGAGACCGTCGAGCGGATCAACGCCCTGACGGTGAAGGACCCGCTCGGCATCGTTTCGGTGACCGACTACCTCTCGCCGAACCGGGAGGAGGGCTCCGAGCTCGACTACTGGCACGCGGTGGTGGCGAGGGAGGATGTCGCCGTCCCGGACGACCTGGACGTCCTGCGCGTCCCGGCCGGGACGTGGGCGGTGTTCACCAACACCGGGCCGTTCCCGCAGGCGCTCCAGGAGATGTGGGGGGACACGGCCAGTCAGTGGTTCCCGTCCAACCCGTACGAGACCCGGCCGGGCCCGGAGATCCTGAAGACCCGGTTCATTCCGGGGACGGGCGACGCGGAGGCGGAGCTCTGGCTCCCGGTGGCGCGGGCCGTGCGGCACTGACGGCTGACAGATGACAGCGAACAGATGACAGCGAACAGATAACAGCTGACAGATAACAGATTTCGAAATCTGAAAGCTGTTATCTGTCAGCTGCCTTTTTCCGCCCACCCCCGTTCGGCCCACCAGCGCCCGCCCCGCCCCGCCGCGCCCCGCATGCTGGGGCGGGGGGCAGGGGCCGCGCAGGCCGCTACCCGAGGAGTGGGATCACCGATGGCCAAGGCATTCGGCTTCGTCGACTACGGCGGACCGGAGACCCAGGAGTTCCTCGACCGCCCGGTGCTCGACCCCGGTCCGGGCCAACTGGCGGTCACCGTCCGGACCGCCGGGGTCAACCCCGTGGACTGGAAGATCCGCCGGGGCCTGCTCGGCCGCGAACGCCAACTCCCGGCCGTCATGGGCCAGGAGGCCGCCGGCGTGGTGCAGCGGATCGGCCCCGGGGTCACCGGTTTCACCCCGGGCGACGAGGTGTTCGGCCTCGCCGCCGCCGGGGCCTTCGCCGAACAGACTCTGCTGCGCGCCGAGTTGAGCGCCCTCAAACCCGAGGCCGTCGGCTTCGGCCTGGCCGCCGTGCTGTGCGTCTCGGTCGCCACCGCCGACGACGCGCTGCGCCAACTCGCCCTCGGCGCCGGGCGTACGCTGCTGATCCTCGGCATCGCCGGCGGTGTCGGCAGCGCGGCCGCCCAGATCGCCCGCAGTCAGGGCCTGATCGTGCTCGGCACCGCGAGCGACACCAACCGGTCGTACGTGGAGTCCCTCGGCGCGACGCAGATCCGCTACGGCGACGGTGTCGCCGAGCGGATCGCCCAGGCCGCCCCCGGCGGCGTCGACGGCATCCTCGACCTGGTCGGCGGCGACGCCCTGCGGGCGGTGGCCGGTGTCCGCGCCGACCGTACCGAGCTGGTCAGCACCGTGGACCCGGCCACCGCCGCCGAGCTCGGCGGCCGGTACGTCACCCGCTCGACCACCTCCGAGACCCTGGCCGCCCTCGCCGCCCTGGTCGCCGCCGGCGACCTCGACCCCCGGGTCACCGCCCGCTACCCGCTCGGCCGCGCCGGCGAGGCGCTCGCCGAGGTGGAGTCCGGGCACGCCCGCGGCAAGGTCGTCCTCGAAGTCTCCTGAGGAACAAGCAATCTGATGCTTCATCGAATCCGTGCCGCGGCACCGCCCGAGAGCCCGGTCCCCGCGATCCCGCCCCTGAGAGTCAAGAGCCGAGAGCCATGAAGCAGACCTCCGTCACCACCAACGCCCCCTGCTGGGTCGAGCTGGGCACCGACGACCCGGCCGCCGCGCGGACGTTCTACGCCGAACTGTTCGGCTGGCGCCCCGACAGCGAGGTCCGACCCGAGGACGCCGACTACACCCAGATGTTCCTCGGCGCGGCCCCGGCCGCCGCCGTCACCCCGCGGTACGCCCCGCAGCAGCCGACGGCCTGGACGGTCGCCTTCGCGGTCGCGGACGCCGAAGCCGCCGCGGCGAGGATCAAGGCGGCCGGCGGAGCGGTCCGCAAGGAGCCCACCGACGTGTCCGACCTCGGCCGCTTCTCGGTGGCCGCCGATCCGTCCGGCGCGGTCTTCATCCTCTGGCAGGCCCGGGCCTTCGCGGGTGCCGGGGTGTTCAACGAGCCCGGCTCACTGGGCTGGGTGGAACTGGCCACCCGGGACGCGTCCGGAGCGAGGGCCTTCTACCCGGCGGTCTTCGGCTGGTCCGTCGCGTCGTCCGAGCACTACACCCAGTGGGGCCTGGACGGCCGGGACTTCGGCGGGATGCTGGTGATGGACGACCGCTTCCCGCCCCAGGTGCCGCCGCACTGGCTGCCGTACTTCGCGGTCGGCGACGTCGACAACACGGTCGGCCGGGCGGTCGCCATGGGCGCGGAGGTGATGCTGCCGGCCTACTCGATGCCGGGCGGCCGGCGGATCGCCGTCCTGCGCGACGCCCAGGGCGCCGCGTTCGGGATCTACCGCGACGGCGCGGAGGTCTGAGCGTCCGGCCCACCTGCGGATGCGCGCCGCCGGGCGGAGCGCGAGCGCCAGGCCGCCGCCCCCGCGCCGGCCGTGACCAGCAGCGCGCCCAGCGGCACCACGTCGCCGATCCGGTCGTACCAGGTCAGCGTCCCGGGCGCGGTGAGCGGCAGCCGTACGGTCAGCGCGCCGGTGGAGTCGGTGCCGAGCCGGGCGAGCTGCCGGCCCTGGGCGTCGAAGGCGGCGGAGACCCCGGTCAGCGAGGCCTGGACGGCCGGGCGCCCGGTCTCGGAGGCCCGGATCGCGGCCAGCGCGACGTGCTGCTCGGGTGCCCAGGTGTGCTGGAAGGTCGAGGTGGAGGACTGGTAGACCAGCACCCGGGCGCCGTCCCGGGCGGCGGTGCGCGCCATGTCCGGGAAGGCCGACTCGAAGCAGATCAGGGCGCCGACCGGCAGCGGCCGGCCCGAGCGGTCGGTGGCCGGCAGCACGTGGAAGGCGGTGCCGGGGGCCCGGTTCTCGCCCGCGGCCCGGCTGACCCCGGCGATCCAGCCGAGGAGGGGCCGGAGCGGGATGTACTCGCCGAAGGGCACCAGCCGGATCTTGCGGTAGCGGTCCACCACCCCCGCCGGGGAGACCAGCACCGCGTCCTTGGAGATCCGCCCGTCCGCCTTGCGGGCGTCCTCCCCGGCCATCACTTCGGCGCCGGTGGTGACGGCGAGTCGGCGCAGCGTGTCCAGGGCGGCCGGGTCGTGGTCGAGGTCGGCGGTGGTGCTGCTCTCGCCCCAGACCACCAGGTCGACCGGCTGCCCGACCAGGCCGGCGGTGGCCCGGGCGCTCGCGTCGAAGCGGGCCTGCGGGTCCTCGACGATGCCGGGCTGGACGAGCGCCACCGTGACCGCCCCGGCTCCGACCGGTGCCGGGCGCAGCGCGAACAGCAGCGGACCGGCGGCCAGTACCAGGGCGGTCACCAGCGCCGCGACCGCCCGGGGCCGTCGGGGCACCGTCGTCAGGATGATCAGTACCCCGGTGTTGACGGCCGCCACCGCGGCGCTGACCAGCCAGATCCCGCCCGCCGAGGCGAGTCCGAGGATCGCCGGGTGCTGCCACTGGGTGGCGCCGAGCAGCGCCCACGGCCCGCCGAGCGCGTGCCAGGAGCGCGCGTACTCGGTGCTCACCCACACCGCGGGGACGACCAGCAGGGCGAGCAGCGCCCGCCGGGTGGTCAGCGGTGGGCGCAGCAGGCGGTGCGCCGCGTACCCGACCGGTGCCTGCAGCATCCCGAACAGCACGGCGAGCACCGGCAGCGCCGGTCCGACGGAGGGGACCAGCCAGTACATCGCGGTGAGGATGAACCCCGCCCCGAACCACCACCCGCGCACCGCCGCCTCCCGCCCCGACGGTGCCCGCTGGGCGAGTGCCAGTCCGGGGACGAGTGCGACCCAGGCGAGCCAGGCCTGTCCCGGCGCCGGGAACGCCACCACCGGTACGGCCCCGGCCGCCAGCGCGGCGAGCCGCGCCCGGTACCGGTGCGGTGCGTGCGGCTCCCGTTCGTCCGTCGGGGCCGTGCTCTGGGCTGGACTGGCGGGAGCGGTGCGGCGCGGCATGCCCCGTATTGTCCGCTCGGGCGACGGCCGGTGCCAGATGGCGGCACGCGCGGTTGACGCCGGTCCTCGGAACGGTGCCGGTCATTGGAACAAATGGACCGATACCGTACTCAACAGCGGCCTGCCGCACCCCCCCGGCACGGCGGTAGCCGACCGCGCCTCCGACAGCCGGAGGAGCCCCGACCCGACGGCGGCCGGCCGCGCCCCCCCGGAGGAGCGCGGCCGGCCGCCGACCGGGCGGAGGGCGTCAGCCCTCGTCACCCTCCAGGTCGCCCTCGGTCTCCAGGAACGCGGCCTGCAACTGCTCGATCAGCTGCGGGTCCGGCTGCTCCCACAGCCCGCGGCTCGCCGCCTCCAGCAGGCGCTCGCTGATCCCGTGCAGCGCCCACGGGTTGGCGCCCGCCAGGAACTCGCGGTTGACCGGGTCGAGGACGTACTCCTGGGTCAGCTTCTCGTACATCCAGTCCGCGACCACGCCCGTCGTGGCGTCGTAGCCGAACAGGTAGTCGACCGTCGCGGCCATCTCGAAGGCGCCCTTGTAGCCGTGGCGGCGCATCGCCTCGATCCAGCGCGGGTTGACCACCCGGGCGCGGAAGACGCGGGCGGCCTCCTCGGTCAGGGTGCGGGTGCGGACCGTCTCCGGGCGGGTCGAGTCGCCGATGTAGGCGGTCGGGGCCTTGCCGGTGAGGGCGCGCACGGTGGCCACCATGCCGCCGTGGTACTGGAAGTAGTCGTCCGAGTCGGCGATGTCGTGCTCGCGGGTGTCGGTGTTCTTCGCGGCGACGGTGATCCGCTTGTACGCGGTCTCCATCTCCTCGCGCGCCGGGCGCCCGTCCAGGCCGCGGCCGTACGCGTAGCCGCCCCAGACGGTGTAGACCTCGGCGAGGTCGGCGTCGGTGCGCCAGTCCCGGCTGTCGATCAGCTGGAGCAGGCCCGCGCCGTACGTGCCCGGGCGGGAGCCGAAGACGCGGACGGTGGCCTTGCGCTCGTCTCCGTGCACCGCGAGGTCGGCCTGGACGTGGGCGCGGACGAAGTTGTCCGCCGCCGGCTCCTCCTGGGCGGCGGCCAGGCGCACCGCGTCGTCCAGGAGGGCGACCACGTGCGGGAAGGCGTCCCGGAAGAAGCCGGAGATGCGCAGCGTGACGTCGATGCGCGGGCGGCCGAGCTCGTCGAGCGGGATCGGCTCCAGGCCGGTGACCCGGCGGGAGGCGTCGTCCCAGACCGGCCGGACGCCGAGCAGGGCGAAGGCCTCGGCGATGTCGTCGCCGGCGGTGCGCATCGCGCTGGTGCCCCAGAGCGAGAGTCCGACCGAGGGCGGGAAGGCACCGTCGTTGTCGGCCCGGTAGCGCTCGACCAGCGAGCTCGCGAGCGCCTGGCCGGTCTCCCAGGCGAGCTTGCTGGGGACGGCCTTCGGGTCGACGGAGTAGAAGTTGCGGCCGGTCGGCAGCACGTTGACCAGGCCGCGCAGCGGCGAGCCGGAGGGGCCGGCCGGGACGAAGCCGCCCTGGAGCGCGTGCAGTACGGCGTCCAGCTCGTCGGTGGTGGCGGCCAGCCGCGGCACCACCTGGGTGGCGGCGAAGGTCAGCACCGCGCGGACGGGCTCCTGGACGGCCTCGGGCAGCTCGGCGGCGACCTTCTCCACCGCCTCGGGGGCCCAGTCCTGCGCCTCCATGGCCTCGACCAGGGCACGGGCCTGGGCCTCGGCCGCGTCGGTGGCGCCGAGGGTGAGGGCCGCCTCGTCCAGGCCGAGGGCCTCGCGCAGGCCGGGCAGCGCGCTGACGCCGCCCCAGATCTGCCGGGCGCGCAGGATGGCGAGCACGATGTTGACCCGGTCGGTGCCGGCCGGGGCCTGGCCGAGGACGTGCAGGCCGTCCCGGATCTGGGCGTCCTTGACCTCGCACAGCCAGCCGTCGACGTGCAGCAGGAAGTCGTCGAAGCCGTCGTCCTCGGGGCGCTCGTCCAGGCCGAGGTCGTGGTCGAGCTTGGCGGCCTGGATCAGGGTCCAGATCTGGGCACGGATCGCGGGCAGCTTGGCCGGGTCCATCGCGGCGATGTTGGAGTGCTCGTCGAGCAGTTGCTCCAGGCGCGCGATGTCGCCGTAGGAGTCGGCGCGGGCCATCGGCGGGACGAGGTGGTCGACGAGGGTGGCGTGGGCGCGGCGCTTGGCCTGGGTGCCCTCGCCCGGGTCGTTGACCAGGAAGGGGTAGATCAGCGGGAGGTCGCCGAGGACGGCGTCCGGGCCGCACTCGGCGGACAGCGCGGCGGTCTTGCCGGGCAGCCACTCCAGGTTGCCGTGCTTGCCGAGGTGGATGACGGCGTGGGCGCCGAAGCCGCCGTCCTCCTGGGTGGCCTGGATCCAGCGGTAGGCGGCCAGGTAGTGGTGGCTGGGCGGCAGGTCCGGGTCGTGGTAGATCGCGACCGGGTTCTCGCCGAAGCCGCGCGGCGGCTGGATGAGCACCAGCAGGTTCCCGGAGCGGATCGCGGCGAGCACGATGTCGCCGTCCGGGTTCTGCGATCGGTCCACGTACAGCTCGCCGGGGGCCGGGCCCCAGTGCTGCTCGACCTGTTCGCGCAGGCCCTGCGGGAGGGTGGCGTACCAGCGGCGGTAGTCGGCGGCGGGGATGCGGACCGGGTTGCGGGCCAACTGGTCCTCGGTGAGCCAGTCCTGGTCGTAGCCGCCGGCCGCGATCAACGCGTGGATCAGCGCGTCGCCCTCATGACCGTCGTCCTCACCGCCGTCGGTGGCGGCGTTGAAGCCGGGCAGCTCGGAGCCGAGGTCCATGCCCTCCGCGCGCAGCCGCTCCAGCAGGCGCATCGCGCTGGCCGGGGTGTCCAGGCCGACGGCGTTGCCGACCCGGGAGTGCTTGGTCGGGTAGGCGGACAGCACCAGGGCGAGGCGGCGCTCGGCGGCCGGGACGTGCCGCAGCCGGGCGTGGCGGACGGCGGTGCCGGCGACGCGGGCGGCGCGCTCCGGGTCGGCGGCGTAGACGGTCAGGCCGTCCTCGTCCAGCTCCTTGAAGGAGAACGGGACGCTGATCAGGCGGCCGTCGAACTCGGGCACCGCGATCTGGGTGGCGGTGTCCAGCGGGGACAGGCCGTCGTCGCTGGCCTCCCACTGGGCGCGCGACCAGGTCAGGCAGAGCGCCTGGAGGATCGGGCGGTCGAGGGCGGCGAGCGCACCGGCGTCCCAGGCCTCCTCGTCGCCGCCGGCCTGGGCGTCGGCCGGGCGGGTGCCGCCGGCGGCGAGCACCGTGGTGACGATCGCGTCGGCCTCGCCGAGCGCGGCCAGCAGCTCGGGCTCGGCGCCGCGCAGCGAGGCGCAGTAGTAGGCCTTCGCCCGGGCGCCCTGGTCCTCGACGGCCCGGCAGAGCGTCTCCACGAAGGCGGTGTTGCCGCTCATGTGGTGGGCGCGGTAGTAGAGCACCGCGACGGTGGGGCCGTCACTCGTACGGGCTTCGCGCTCCAGCGGGCCCCAGGCCGGGGCGGAGGCGGGCGGGGCGAAGCCGTGGCCGGTGAGCAGCACGGTGTCGGAGAGGAAGGCGCCCAGCTCGGCCAGGTTGGCGGCGCCGCCGTGGGCGAGGTAGGCGTGCGCCTCGGCGGCGATGCCGGCCGGGACGGTGGACAGCTCCATCAACTGGGCGTCGGGGGCCTGTTCACCGGTCAGCACGACCACCGGGCGGGGGCCGGCCAGCAGTGCGTCCAGGCCCTCCTGCCAGGCGCGGCGACCGCCGAGCAGCCGGACCACGACCAGTTCGGTGCCCTCCAGCAGTGCGGGCAGGTCCTCGGGGGTCAGCCGGGCCGGGTTGCCGAGCCGGTACGGGACCGGTCCGGTCGCGGCGCGGGCGCTGAGCAGGTCGGTGTCGGACGTCGACAGCAGCAGGATCATGCGAAGGCCCTCCCGGCCTCTTCGGTGGCCAGGATGGCCGCGGTGGTGGCCGGGTCGGCCGCGGTGGTGGCCGGTGGAACGGGCGCGGGCATGCGACAGCGCTGGTGCATTTCTGCCTTCCTCGGGGTCCGCGCCCCGGGCCGGTGGAGGACGGCGGGAGTTCCTGGCTCCCGCGGCCGACCGGTCTCCCGGTGAGCCGCGATCACAGTGGCGGGACCGCACCGGGCTTGCACCGGTTTCCTCCCCTGCGCCGTCGCTGGCGTCGGACGGCCCGCTGGGGACCGTCCGCCTGCATCGTACGGGGTGCGGCTGACCTGGGGGAGGGCCAGCTCCGCCCGGCCCGGCGCGCGGACGGCCTGCCGCCCGGCGCACGGACGGGCTGTCGCCCGGCGCACGGACGGGCGCACGGTGCTCACGGGTGCCGGACGGGGGCCCGGGTGGGCCCCCGCCGTGCTGCCGGACGTGCCGCGGGGTGTGATGCAGCGGACGGAGGCAAGCGATCGGATCATCTGTATGCTCGCCGCCATGCCACCGACACCCGACGCCACCGCGCCGGGCGCCGCCGTGCCCGACCGGGGGCACGCCGACGCCTGCCCCGGCGCGCTCCGCCTGCACACCGCCGACGACGGCGGGCTCGCCCGGGTCCGGCTGCCCGGAGGTCTGCTGACGGACCGTCAGGCGCTGGCCCTGGCCGAGGCCGCGGAGGCCCTGGGCGACGGGGAGTTGGAGACCACCTCGCGCGGCAACGTCCAACTCCGCGGCCTGGCGCCGGACTGCGGGGCCGAACTCGCCGACCGGCTGCGCGCCGTCGGACTGCTGCCCTCGGACACCCACGAGCGGGTGCGCAACATCGTCGCCTCGCCGCTGGCCGGGCTGGACGCGGCCGGGACCGCCGATGTGCAGGCCTGGGTACGGGAACTGGACGCACGGCTGTGCGCGAACGACTGGGCGGCCGGGCTCTCCGGCAAGTTCCTGTTCGCGCTGGACGACGGGCGGGGCGACGTCGCCGCGCTCGACGCCGATGTGACATTGATCGCAGCTCCGCGCGGCCCCGCCCTGCTGCGGCTCGGCCGGGGCGACCACGGGCATCCGGTCGAGGCCGGGCAGGAGGTGACGGCCGTGCTGGACGCGGCCCGTGCCTTCCTGGACGCGCTGCGCGGCGCCGGCCGCGCGGCCTGGCACCTGCGCGAGGTGCCCGAACTGCTGCCGGCCGGCACCGTACCGCTGCCCGGGTTCGCCGGGACCGCCGTCGCCGCCCCGATCGGGGCGCTGCCCGGCGGGCTCTCGGTGGGCCTGCGCTTCGGGCGGGCGAGCGGGGCGCAGTGGCGCGCGCTGGTCGCCGCCTCGGCCGGCGAGCTGCGGCTGACCCCCTGGCGGGGCGCGGTGCTGCCCGGTGCGCCGGCCGACCGGCTGCCGGCGCTGGCGGCGGCCGGGTTCCGGACCGAACCCGGCTCGGCCTGGGAGCGGGCCAGCGCCTGCACCGGGCTGCCGGGCTGCGCCAAGTCGCTGGCCGACGTGCGGGCCGACGCGGCCCGGGCGCTGGACGGCGGGGCGTCGGCGCCCCGGGGTGGCGGACTGCCCGTCCACTGGTCGGGTTGCGAACGCCGCTGCGGCCACCCGGCCGGGCAGTGGGTGGACGTGCTCGCCACGGGGCAGGGCTACCGGGTGACGGTGAACGGGCCGGCCGCGACCGCGGGCACCCCCGCGGGCGTTCCGGTGGATGTGACGAACGAGGAGATGGCCGCGGCGGTCGTCGAGGCCAGGAGGACCACGAAGTGATCGAGTACGAGAAGGACGGCGCGTCCATCTACCGCCAGTCCTTTGCCACCATCCGCGCGGAGGCCGATCTGGCCGCCCTCCCGGCGGACGTCTCCCAGGTCGCGGTGCGGATGATCCACGCCTGCGGGATGACCGATCTGGTCGAGGACCTGGTGTACTCGCCCGGCGTGGTCGCCTCGGCGCGCGCTGCGCTGCGCGCCGGTGCGCCGATCCTGTGCGACGTCAACATGGTGGCTAGCGGGGTCACCCGCAAGCGGCTGCCCGCCGACAACGAGGTGATCTGCACCCTCACCGACCCGTCGGTGCCCGAGCTGGCCCGCGCCATGGGCAACACCCGCAGCGCGGCGGCCATGGAGCTGTGGCTGCCCCGGCTGGAGGGCGCGGTGGTGGCCGTCGGCAACGCGCCGACCTCGCTGTTCCGGCTGCTGGAGATGATCGAGGCGGGCGCACCGCGCCCGGCCGCGGTGATCGGCGTCCCGGTCGGCTTCATCGGTGCCGCCGAGTCCAAGCAGGCCCTTGCCGAACACCCCTCCGGCCTGGAGCACTTGGTGGTGCGCGGTCGGCGCGGTGGCAGCGCGATCGCCGCCGCCGCCATCAACGCGATTGCGAGCGAAGTAGAGTGACTGATCGTCAGATAGTCGATGGCCCCGAGGGCGTCGGTCGGCTGTACGGCGTCGGGCTCGGCCCGGGCGACCCCTCGCTGGTGACCGTCCGCGCGGCCGAACTCATCGGCAAGGCCGACGTGGTGGCCTACCACAGCGCCCGGCACGGCCGTTCCATCGCGCGCTCGATCGCGGAGCGCTACCTGACGGGCGGTCAGATCGAGGAGAAACTGGTCTACCCGCTCACCGTCGAGACCACCGACCACCCGGGCGGCTACCGGGGCGCGTTGGACGAGTTCTACGAGGCCGCCGCCGCCCGGCTGGCCGCCCACCTGGACGCCGGGCGCGACGTGGTCGTACTGGCCGAGGGCGACCCGCTGTTCTACGGCTCCTACCAGCACATGCACAAGCGCCTCGCGCACCGCTACCCGACCGAGGTGGTGCCCGGCGTGACCTCGGTCAGCGCGGCCGCTGCCCGGCTCGGGCAGCCGCTGACCGAGGCCGAGGAGACCCTCACCGTCATCCCGGGCACGCTGTCCGAGGAGGAGCTCACGGCGCGGATCGCCTCCGCCGACTCCGCGGTGATCATGAAGCTGGGCCGCACCTTCCCGACCGTCCGGCGGGCGCTGGAGCGGGCGGGCCGGCTGGAGGACGCCCAGTACGTCGAGCGCGCCTTCATGGAGGGGGAGCGGATCGCCCCGCTCGCCGAGGTCGACGGGGAGAGCGTCCCCTACTTCTCCGTCGCGGTGCTGCCGAGCAAGGTCGCGCCGCTGGAGCCGGCCGTACGGCTCTCGAACGGAGTCGGCAGCGTGACCGTGGTCGGCACCGGGCCGGCCGGTCCGCTCTGGCTCACCCCGGAGGCGCGCGGCGCCCTGGCCGAGGCCACCGACCTGGTCGGCTACACCACCTACCTGGACCGGGTGCCCGAGCGGCCGGGGCAGCGGCGGCACGGCTCGGACAACAAGGTCGAGTCGGAGCGCGCCGAGTTCGCCCTGGACCTGGCCCGGCGCGGGCACCGGGTCTGCGTGGTCTCCTCGGGCGACCCGGGGGTGTTCGCGATGGCCACCGCCGTGCTGGAGGTCGCCTGCGAAGCGGACTACCGGGACGTGCCGGTGCGGATCGTCCCCGGGATGACCGCCGCGCACGCGGCCGCCTCCCGGGCCGGCGCCCCGCTCGGGCACGACTACGCGGTGGTCTCGCTGTCGGACCGGCTCAAGCCCTGGGACGTGGTGGCGAAGCGGCTGCGCGCCGCGGCCGAGGCGGACCTGGTGCTCGCGCTGTACAACCCGGGCTCGAAGTCCCGCACCACCCAGGTCGGTCTGACCCGGGACCTGCTGTTGGAGTACCGGGCTCCGGAGACCCCGGTGGTGATGGCCCGCGACGTCGGCGGGCCGACCGAGCGGATCCGGATCGTCCGGCTGGGCGAGCTGGACCCGGCGCTGGTCGACATGCGGACCATCCTGCTGATCGGCTCCTCGCAGACCCAGGCGGTCGAGCGGGGCGGCGAGCTGGAGGTCGTCTGGACGCCCCGGCGGTACCCGGAGGCGTGACGGCCGACGACTGATCGCCGGCGGATGTCGGCGAACAGATAACAGCGAACAGATAACAGCTGACAGATGATGAAATCTGTCAGCTGTTATCTGTCATTCGTCAGCCGTCACCCCGCCCGCCGGCCGTCACCGGGTCGGCTTGGCGATCAGCAGCTCGGTGTTGTGGTCCTCCCCGGCGCCCAGCAGGGCCGAGACCCGCCCGTTGGGATCGTTGTACGCCAGCTCGCGGTACAGCGAGGCCAGGTTGGTGTCCGAGGTGCTGCCGAAGTCCGTGGCGTACGGCGCGGAGGACTCGATCAGCGTGGTGAACAGCGACAGCGTGCCGTCCCCGTTGTCCGCGATCTCGATGATCCGCCCGTGCTGCGGGTAGTCGATGTGCGAGGCGGTGTTGATCTCCCAGAACGCCCGCTCCGGCACCGCGTGGCCGTGTGCCGTGATCTTGTTCATGTGGGTGTGTCCGTTCACCCAGCCGACCACGTTCGGGTACCGCTGCAGCAGGGTGACCAGCTCGTTGCCGTCGTGCCGCTTCTCGAAGACGTTGCGCGGGTCGGGCAGCAGGTTGCCCATCGAGCCGCTGGTGTGGTGGCTGAACACGAGGATCAGGTCGTCGGTGCTGCCGCCGTTGACCCGGTTCCCGTTGGTGTCGTACCAGTGCCCGCTGTGGTTCTTCAACTGCTGCTCCAGCCAGCGCAGTTGAGCGGTACCCAGCGAACCGTCGGCGAACCCGGCCTGGTTGGTGGTGTCCAGGCTGATGCCGAGGACCTTCTCCGAGATCCGGAAGGTGTAGTAGAGCTTGCCGCTGCTCACCATGTCCGAGGTGAAGCCGTGCCCGTACGGGCCGGCGCCGGTGACGGCCGGGTCCAGGTGGGCCTTGGCGAACTGCTTGAGCGTGAACGGGTGCCGGCGCTCGTCCGGGGTGACCCGGCGCACCGCCTCGCCGTTCGCGAGCAGCTTGCCGAGCAGCAGGACGGCGCCCGCCGGGTCGCGCCGCAGCGAGTCCATCAGCTGGGCGGCGGTCGCGTCGTCGCAGCCCTCCAGCTTGAGCCCGCCCGTGTAGAGCTCGTTGAGCAGCCCGAAGTCCGGCAGCGAGCCCTCGATGCTGTCGTCGTGGTTGCCGACCGTGGTGTACCAGGGGGTGTTCAGGCCCGGGGCGTCGAAGGGCCGGCCGGCCGCGGACAGGAAGCCGGGCACCTGCGGGAAGCCCTTCGCCTTGTAGACGTCGTCGTAGGCGAGTTCGGGGTTCCAGAAGGCCGAGTTGCCGGAGTTCTGCACACCCTCGTAGCGGGTCGGGTCGCCGGTGTTCTGGGCCATCCGCCCACCGCCCATGACGGTGAGGTACCAGTCGAGTTCGGCCAGCTCGTGGTTGTCGGTGTTGTCACCGGTGGCCATCACCAGGCTGAACGGCATCCCGGTGTAGGGGCCGCCGTCGAGCGAGTTGACCCGCTCGACGAGGGCCGAGACGCCGCGGGCGTTCAGGGCCTCCTGCGGCCGGTAGGCGCTGTCGTTGAACTTGGCCAGGAACTCGAAGCGCACCGGGGACTCGGTGTCCACCAGGTGCAGGTCGCTGAACTGGACGAAGCTGGCCAGCCCGGTACGGCGGTCGTCCCGACCGGAGCCCGGCGCCGCGAGGTCCCCGCGTACCATGAGCGGCCATCCCGGCCCGGCCGTCAGGCGCTTGTAGGAACCGGTGCCGGTCGGCGTGGCCACCTGCTCCAAGGTGGTCCCGGCGACGTTGACGGCCCGCGCGGCCGTGGTCGCCAGTGCCCGCTCCCGACCGGCGGCCGAGGCGAACTGCGCGCCGCCCAGGGACAGGGCCGACCAGGCGGCGGCCACCGAGGTGCCGGTCAGGAACGTGCGACGTCTCATGCCTGCCACAGAAACCCCCACATACTGGCGGCCCGGCCGGATGCCCCGGTCGCCGGGCCGCGTCATGAACCCGCTAAATAACGGAGCGACAGATTACTCGCCGGTAGTCGCACGGAGCGAGACCCGTGCGAAGAACAATTCGAGAACGCCGGGAGGCGCCCCGCTCCCGCCGCGAGCCCGGCCGCGAGCCCGCCCGTCCTCGGTCGCGCCCCCGCCCCGGGCGCCGCGCGGCCGGGCCGATGGGGGAGAATCGGCTGGTCCGGCCGGGGTGGCCGGGGCGGGCGTGATCGGAAGTGCGGAAGCGAGGCGCAGGTGGCCGCAGCGGGAGCCGGGGCGGGAGGCCGGGCCGGCCAGCTGAGGAGCAGCGGCCTGCGGCACGGTTGGACGACGGGCGCCTGTGCCACCGCCGCCACCAAGGCCGCGTACACGGCGCTGCTCACCGGCGAGTTCCCGGACCCGGTGACCGTCACCCTCCCCAAGGGCCAGCAGCCCGCCTTCGCCCTCGCCGCCGAGGAGCTGATCTTCGCCGGGGAGTCGACCGCCGGGGAGTCGAACACTGCCGGGTGGCCGACCGCCGGGCAGCCGACCGCCGCCATGGCCGGGGTGGTCAAGGACGCCGGCGACGACCCCGACGTGACCCACGGCGCCCTGATCCGCGCGACCGTGCGGCTCGGCGAACCGGGCGCCGGCGTGGTGTTCCGGGCCGGCCCCGGGGTCGGCACGGTCACCAAGGCCGGCCTGCCGCTGGCGGTCGGCGAGCCCGCGATCAATCCGGTGCCCCGGCAGATGATCCGCGACGCCGTGGCCGAGGTGGCGGCGGCGCACGGCGGCAGCGGGGACGTGGTGGTCGAGGTCTCGGTCGACCACGGCGCGGAGATCGCCCGTTCGACCTGGAACCCCCGACTCGGCATCCTGGGCGGGTTGTCCATCCTGGGCACCACCGGGATCGTCGTCCCCTACTCCTGCTCGGCCTGGATCGACTCGATCCGCCGCGGCGTCGACGTGGCGCGGGCGGCCGGGCGCACCCATGTGGCGGGCTGCACGGGTTCGACCTCGGAGAAGGTCGCGGTCGCGGTGCACGGACTGCCCGAGGACGCGCTGCTCGACATGGGCGACTTCGCCGGGGCCGTCCTCAAGTACCTCAAGCGCCACCCGGTGCCGCGGCTGACCATCGCGGGCGGCTTCGCCAAGCTGTCCAAGCTCGCCCACGGGCACCTCGACCTGCACTCGGCGCGCTCCCAGGTGGACAAGGGCTACCTGGCCGAGCTGGCCCGGCGGGGCGGGGCGGACGAGGAGCTGGCCGCGGCGGTGGCGGCGGCCAACACCGGCCTGGAGGCGGTGCAGTTGTGCCGGGCGGCCGGGGTGCCGCTGGGGGACCTGGTCGCCGAGGCGGCCCGGGCGACGGCGCTCGGGGTGCTGCGCGGCTCGCCGGTCGCGGTGGACGTCATCTGCATCGACCGCGCGGGCACCGTCGTCGGCCGGGCGGAACCGCTCGGAGCCTGAGCGGCGTCAACTCGACTGGCTCGCCCGCTGGCTCACCCGGGCAGCGGTACCTCAGAACTATCGTGCGGTGATGTGAAGATCCAGGGCTCATACGGGGCGAGAAACGGACAAAAGTGACGCCGCGCCCGCTCGTGGTTCTGGTGCCATCTCAACCATGAGATATGGTCTGCCGAGTGACAGGCGACTACCTCACCCGTATCGGCACCCTCATCCGTACCGCGCGCCAGCACCGCGGCTGGTCCCAGGCGCAGCTCGGCGAGGCGCTCGGCACCAGCCAGAGCGCGGTCAACCGCATCGAGCAGGGCAAGCAGAACGTCAGCCTTGAGATGATCGCGCGCATCGGCGACGCCCTCAACAGCGAGATCGTCTCCCTCGGCTACTCCGGTCCGATGCACCTGCGGGTCACCGGCGGAACCCGCCTCTCCGGTGCCATCGAGGTCCGCAGCAGCAAGAACGCCTGCGTCGCGATCCTCTGCGCCTCGCTGCTGACCACCGGCCGCACCACGATCCGCAGCGTCGCCCGGATCGAGGAGGTCTACCGAATCCTCGAGGTGCTCACCAGCATCGGCGTCAAGAGCCGCTGGCTGAACGACGGCCGCGACCTCGAACTCACCCCGCCGGCCGAGCTCGACCTCGCCGCGATGGACGTCGAGGCCGCCCGCCGCACCCGCAGCGTGCTGATGTTCCTCGGCCCGCTGATGCACCGCGCCCAGCGCTTCGCCATCCCGTACGCCGGCGGCTGCGACCTCGGCACCCGCACCGTCCAGCCGCACCTGACCGCGCTGCGCCGCTTCGGCCTGGAGGTCGCCACCACCGGCGGTGCCTACCACGCCTCGGTCGAGCCGGGCACCCCGCTGGACCGTCCGATCGTGCTGACCGAGCGCGGGGACACCGTCACCGAGAACGCCCTGCTGGCCGCCGCGCGGCACGACGGCGTCAGCGTCATCCGCAACGCCTCGCCCAACTACATGGTCCAGGACCTCTGCTTCTTCCTGGAGAAGCTGGGCGTCCGGATCGAGGGCATCGGCACCACCACCCTCACCGTCCACGGCGTCCCGCAGATCACCTGCGACGTCGACTACACCCCCGCCGAGGACCCGGTGGAGGCGATGAGCCTGCTCGCCGCCGCCGTCGTCACCTCCTCCGAGCTGACGATCCGCCGGGTGCCGATCGAGTTCCTGGAGATCGAGCTCGCGGTGCTGGAGGACATGGGCCTCGACTACGACCGGACCCCGGAGTACCGGGCCCACAACGGCCACACCCGGTTGGTCGACCTCACCGTGCGCCCCTCCAAGCTGAACGCGCCGATCGACACCATCCACCCGATGCCGTTCCCCGGCATCAACATCGACAACGTGCCGTTCTTCGCCGCCATCGCCGCGGCCGCGCACGGCACCACGATGATCCACGACTGGGTCTACGACAACCGCGCGATCTACCTCACCGAGCTGACTCGGCTCGGCGCGGACGTCAAGCTGCTCGACCCGCACCGCGTGCTGGTCCAGGGCCCGACCCGCTGGCGCGCCGCCGAGATGGTGTGCCCGCCCGCACTGCGCCCGGCCGTGGTCATCCTGCTCGCGATGCTCGCCGCCCAGGGCACCTCCGTCCTGCGCAACGTCTATGTCATCAACCGCGGTTACGAGGACCTCGCCGAGCGCCTCAACTCGATCGGCGCCCAGATCGAGACCTTCCGCGACATCTGACGGCCCATCACCCTGCCGACCGGCCCGGCTCGTTGAGTCCGGTCAGCAGGATCGCCACGTCCAACCCGGTGTTCAGGTACTCCACGAACACCGGGTTGTTCAGTGCCCAGGGCGACCGCCGCTCCCGGATCAGCCGGACCGCCCGGATCGCCCCGTCCGGTTCCGCCGGCCCGCCGGTGCGGCTACTCGCCCGTGCTGCCGTCGAGGTGCTCGCGCAGCAGGTCGGCGTGGCCGTTGTGGCGGGCGTACTCCTCGATCATGTGGGTGAGGATCCAGCGCAGCGAGAACACCTCCTCGCCGTGGTGGCCCAGGACGTCCAACGACTCTGCGGCGGCGACGAGTTCCCGGGCGTGGTCGCACTCGCGGCGCCAGGCGGCGAAGGCCTCCGCCGGGTCGGCGGTCTCCACGTCGAACTCGGCGAAGCTGCCGTCGGGATGCATCCAGAAGCCGGGCCGGCCTTCGCCGGCGAGGACGTTGCGGAACCAGCTGCGCTCCACCTCGGCGAGGTGGCGGACCAGCCCGAGCAGGGAGAGCCCGGAGGGTGCCAGGACCCGGGTGCGCAGCTGCTCGGTGGTCAGGCCGGCGCACTTCAGCGCCAGGGTGTCCCGCTGGAAGTCCAGGAAGCTGGCCAGGGTGGCCCGTTCGTCGGCCGTCTGCAGGGTGGTGGTGCGCGGGGTGGCGGTGGGCTGAGTATTGGTCATCGGGCCATCGTGCCTCATGGCCTGAGCGTCCGGCCGATATTATTCTGCGGGCGAGTGCTACCCCAACTGATCCAACCAGCGCGCCGCGCCCGGCACGTCCGCTGCGACCGGCACGCCCTCCGGCACCGGCGGGCGCTCCACCACGACCACGGGCAGGCCGAGTTCGCGGGCGGCGGTGAGCTTGGGCGCGGTCGCGGCGCCCCCGCTGTCCTTGGTCACGACCACGTCGATCCGGTGCTCGCGCAGCAGCGCCCGCTCGCCGTCGAGGGTGAACGGGCCGCGGTCCAGCAGGACTTCGAGCGAGGGCGGCAGCGGCGGCTCCGGCGGGTCCACCGAGCGGGCCAGGAAGTGCAGCCCGTCCAGGTGGGCGAAGGCGGCGATGCCCTGGCGGCCGGAGCTGAGGAAGACCCGCCGACCGAGCCCCGGCAGCAGCGCGGCCGCGGCCGCCAGTGAGGGGACGGGGTGCCAGCGGTCCCCGGGGACGGGCGCGAAGCCGGGGCGGCGCAGCACCAGCAGCGGCACACCGGTGGCGGCGGCCGCGAGGGCGGCGTTGTGCGACATCCCGGCGGCGAAGGGGTGGGTGGCGTCGACCACGGCGTCCACCGCCTCGGCGCGCAGCCAGGCGGCGAGCCCGTCCGGGCCGCCGAAGCCGCCGATCCGCACCTGCCCGACGGGCAGCCGGGGCTGCGCGACCCGCCCGGCCAGCGAACTGGTGACCCGCAGGCCCGGCCGGCCGTCCAGCGCGGCGGCCAGCGTCCGCCCCTCGGTCGTCCCGCCGAGGATCAGCACGTGGGCGGGTGCGCGGGTACGGCCGTCGGGGGTCATGCGCCGCAGGGCTCGTGCGGCCGCTCGCGGTCCGCGGAGTAGAGGTGGCTGTCGCGGAACTGCTCGGCGGCGAGCGTGCGGCCGACGAGGATGACGGCGGTGCGCACCACGCCCGCCTCCTTGACCTGCCCGGCGATGTCGGCCAGCGTGCCGCGCAGCACCAGCTCGTCGGGGCGGCTGGCCATCGCGACCACGGCGGCGGGGCAGTCGGCGCCGTAGTGCGGGAGCAGCTGATCGACCACGTCGTCCACGTAGCCGGCGGCCAGGTGCAGCACCAGCAGGGCGCCGCTGCGGCCGAGGGTGGCGAGGTCCTCGCCCTCCGGCATCGGGGTGGCGCGCTTGGCGATCCGGGTGAGGATGACGGTCTGGCCGACGGTCGGCACCGTCAACTCCCGCTTGAGCGCGGCCGCGGCGGCGGCGAAGGCCGGCACCCCGGGGACCACCTCGTACGGCACGCCGGCCGCGTCCAGTCGGCGCATCTGCTCGGCGACGGCGGAGAAGACGGACGGGTCGCCGGAGTGCAGTCGGGCCACGTCCCGGCCCGCCTCGTGCGCGGCGACCAGCTCGGCGATGATCTGGTCCAGGTTGAGCTGGGCGGTGTCGACCAGGCGGGCGCCGGGCGGGCACTCGTCCAGCAGCTCGCGCGGGACGAGGCTGCCGGCGTAGAGGCAGACCTCGGCGCGGGCCAGGACGCGTTGGCCGCGCAGGGTGATCAGGTCGGCGGCGCCCGGGCCGGCTCCGATGAAGTAGACGGTCACGAGGCGTCCTCCTGGGGGGTTTCGGGCTTGACGGCGGACCACTGGGTGACCGGCATGGCCTGCCGCCACCCGGTGAAGCCGCCGACCGGGACGGCGTGGGCGACGGCCAGTTTGACCAACTCGCCTCCGTGGCGCCGGTACCACTCGGTGAGCAGCGCCTCGGACTCCAGTGTCACGGTGTTGGCGACCAGTCGGCCGCCGGGGCGCAGGGCGGCCCAGCAACTGTCCAGCAGGCCGGGGGCGGTGAGGCCGCCGCCGATGAACACGGCGTCGGGGACGGGGAGTTCGGTGAGTGCCTCGGGGGCGCGGCCGGTCACCACCCGGAGCCGGGGCACGCCCAGCGCGGCGGCGTTGTGCTCGATCCGCTCGGCCCGGACCGGGTCGCGCTCGATGCTGACGGCCCGGCAGTCGCGGTGGGCGCGCAGCCACTCGATGGCGATCGAGCCGGAGCCGCCGCCGACGTCCCAGAGCAGTTCGCCGGGGGAGGGGGCGAGAGTGGCCAGGGTGGCGGCGCGGACGTGCCGCTTGGTGAGCTGGCCGTCGCTCGCGTACGCGGTGTCGGGCAGGCCGGGCACGAGCGAGCTGCGCGGACCCTCGCCGAGTTCGACGGCGATCAGGTTCAGCGGGTCGCCGGGCGGGTGCGGCCAGTCGTCGGCCCGGCCGTCGAGCTCCCGTTCGCGGGCGGTGTCGCCGAGCTGCTCCAGCACGCGCAGCCGGGCGGTGCCGAAGCCGTGCTCGGTGAGCAGCGCGGCGACGGTGGCCGGGGTGGCGGCGTCGGCGCTGAGCACCAGCAGGCGGCGGCCCGGGTGGAGGGCGAGCGCGAGGGTGGCCGGCGGACGGCCGACCAGGCTGACCACCTCGGTGGCCTCCAGCGGCCAGCCGAGCCGGGCGCAGGCGTAGGAGACGGAGGAGGGGTGCGGCAGGACGCGCAGCCGTTCGGCGCCGACGACCTCGGCGAGGGTGCGGCCGATGCCGAAGAACATCGGGTCGCCACTGGCCAGCACGGCGATGCGGCGTCCGGCGTGGTCGGCGATCAGCCCGGGGACGGCCGGGCGCAGCGGGGACGGCCAGGGGAGGCGCTCGGCGGGGACGGCGTCCCGGGGGAGCAGTTCCAGCTGCCGGGGACCGCCGATGACGACCTCGGCGGACTGCAGCGCGGTCCGGGAGGTGGCGGCGAGTCCGGGCCAGCCGTCGGCCCCGATCCCGACGACGGTGATCGGAGGGGGCAGCTCGGGCACCGGGTGGCTCCTCGTCGTTCGTTCCTGCTGGCCGGGGCAGCCTACCTGGCGGTATTCGGGCGGGATCCGGCGAGGTGACGGCTTCCGGGCGGCGGGCCGCCGGTCGGCTGACAAGTTTCAACTTTCAGATTTCAGATGTTGAAATCTGAAATCTGAAATCTGAAAGTTGTCAGTTGTCAGTTGTCACCTGCCGGCCCGCACCGGTCGCCCCAGTCCCCCGAGGGGATCAGCGCGGGCCGGGCCCGCAGCCGCGCCTCGGCCGCCGGTCCGGCGAGGTAGACCCAGGCCTCGCACGGTTCGCCCGCCGGCGTCCGGACCGTCAGCCGGTGGCGTACATACAGCCCCGTCCCGTCCGCCCGGCAGTCCTCCAGCCGGTCCAGCGCTGCCAGCGCCTCGGGGTACGCGCCGGGGCGCACGGTGACGAGTTCGCCCACGATCCGGCGCCCGGGCGTCGGGTCCGGCACCGCGTACGGGTACCCCGGTCCGTCGTGCAGGGCGGCGCCCTCCAGCACCGCCGGACGGATTCCGGCGCAGCGTCCGGCCAGGTGGACGGCGTGGTTGCGGCCACCGCTGCGCAGGGTGCCGTACACGAAGAACGGCAGCGCCGGCTCCGCCGGTGGGGCCTGCTCGGGCGCGGACACGGGTTCGACCTCCTGGCTGGGGGAGCGCCCACGGTACGTCGCGCCGACCGGTCCGTGGAACCGACTGGCGCGACAGGCCGTCGATGCGCTGTCATATCGGATGTTCGGCCAGCACCGTCCTAGGGGGACACACATGACATCGCCCGCCTCGCCATCACCGGCAACGACCCCCGGCAGCACCCCGGTCGGCCCCGCCGGCGCGGCTCCTGGCCCCACCCCCAATCCCAGGCCCGCCACCGCCCGGCTCTCCGGCGCCGTCTGGGCGGCCCTCGCGGTGGTCTACGTGGTCTGGGGCTCGACCTACCTCGCGATCCGGATCGTCGTCGAGACGATGCCCTCCTTCTTCTCCGCCGCCGCCCGCTTCCTCACCGCCGGTCTGCTGCTGGTCGGCTACCTGCTGATCCGCCAGGGCCCGGCCGGTCTGCGGGTGAGCGGCCGCCAGCTGGCCTCCGCGGGCCTGGTCGGCCTGCTGCTGCTGACCGGCGGCAACGGCCTGGTGGTGCTCGGCGAGACCTCCGTCCCCTCCGGACTGGCCGCCCTGCTGGTGGCCGCCGTGCCGCTCTGGATGGTCGTGCTGACGGCCTTCGGCGGCGGGGAGCGCCCGAAGCGCGCCGAGCTCACCGGGGTGCTGCTCGGCCTGGTGGGCCTGGGAGTGCTGTCCGCCCCGGCGATCGGCGGGTCGATCGCGCCGCTCGGCGTGGCCCTGATCATCGGCGCCACGCTGAGCTGGGCGCTCGGCTCGTTCGCGAGCAAGAAGATCCCGATGCCGGGCAACGTGCTCGCCGCGAGCGCGTACCAGATGCTGGCCGGTGGCCTGTGCGACCTGCTGGTCGGTCTGGCCCGCGGTGAGCAGCACGGCTTCGACCCGGCGGCCGTCTCCGGCCGGTCCTGGCTGGCGCTCGCCTACCTGGTGCTGTTCGGCTCGCTGCTGGCCTTCACCGCCTACGCCTGGCTGCTGCGCTCGGCCCCGCTGACCCTGGTCGGCACCTACGCGTACGTGAACCCGGTGGTCGCGGTGCTGCTGGGCTGGCTGGTCCTGGCCGAGCCGCTGACCGGCCCGACCCTGGCGGGCGGGGCGATCGTGGTGGTCGGGGTCTGCCTGGTGGTGAGCGTCAGCCGGCGTCCGGCCGGGCAGCGCCCGGAGCGTCCGGTGGAGGAGCGGTCCGGGCGCTGCTGAGCCGGTCGGCCGGGTCGGACCCGGCTGCCGGTCAGAGCGTGTGCGGCGGCTTTCCCGTCCACCAGTTCCCCGGCGCCTCCGGGTCGCGGCTGGTCCAGTACTCGATGATGGCGCCGGTGAACTCCTCGGCGGACAGCGTGCCGTCCCCGTCGAGGTCGAGGTGGCGGAAGGCCTCCTCGGCGTCGTCGCGGCAGAGCCCGGCGAAGTGGCCGCGCTGGAAGACGAAGAACTCGCCGGCGTCCACCGTCCCGCTGCGGTCGGCGTCGGCGACGGCGAGGAAGGAGCCGGCCAGGGCGCCGAAGATCTCCCGGGCGGCCTCCGGGTCGTCGGCGAGGGTGGCGGTCGCGGCGACGAACTGCTCGCGGGTGATCGCCTCCGTCCCGGCGGGCTTTCCGGCGAGGTGCAGGTCGTGCCAGACCGTCAGGTAGGCGCGGACGATGACGGCCTCCGCCTCCGAGCCCTCCTGGTGGCCGAGCGAGCGGGCCACCGAGTGGCCCATCAGCACGTGGTCCCGCTCGGTGAGCAGCCCGTCGCCGTCGGCGTCGAGGTGGTCGAAACCGTGATGGATCTTCGCGATGAGCAGGTCGTCCGACAATGTGCCCCCTCCGGTGGCATCCGTGCGGCACGTCGAGTGACGGCACGTCGCCAGCACGCTAACGCCTGGAACCGCGCTCGCGCAGCCGAACGACAGCCGAACGCCGGCGCCCGCCGCCGCACCGATCGGCACCGGCTACGCGCACGGGCCGCCGGCCGTCAGTGCGCCGCCGCCAGCAGCTCCCTGGTGTACTCGGTGTGCGGCGCCGCGAACAGCCGCTCCCGGTCGGTCGACTCGACCAGCCGCCCCCGGTGCATCACCGCCACCCGGTCGCAGAAGTGCCGGACCACCGCGAGGTCGTGCGAGACGAACAGGAAGGCGACGCCGAGCCGTTCGCGCAGCTCCATCAGCAGGTTGAGCACCTGCGCCTGCACCGACACGTCGAGCGCCGAGACCGGCTCGTCCGCGATGATCAGGCGCGGCTCGGGCGCCAGCGCCCGGGCGATGCCGATCCGCTGCCGCTGCCCGCCGGAGAACTCGTGCGGGTAGCGGTCCAGGTACCCGGCGGGCAGCCCGACCTGCTCCAGCAGCGCGGCCGCGCGCTCCCGCCGCCGCGCCGCGTCCAGCGCGGTGTGCAGCCGCAGCGGGGTGTCGAGGGTCTGGGCGACGGTGCGGCGCGGGTTGAGCGAGGCGTACGGGTCCTGGAACACCAGCTGGATCTCCCGGCTGAGCCGGCGCCGCAGCTCCCGGCCCGGGCGGGTGACGTCGTGGCCGTCGTACCGCACCCGTCCGCCGGTGGGGCGCTGCAGTCCGGCCAGCACCCGCGAGGTGGTGGACTTGCCGGAGCCGGACTCGCCGACCAGTCCGACCGTCTCGCCCGGTGCGATCCGCAGGCTCACCCCCTCCACCGCCCGGACCGGCTCGGCCCGGAGCGAGGGGAGGCTCCGCCGCCCGGGGAAGTGCACGGAGAGGTCCTCCACCTCGACCAGCCACCGCTCGGGGTGCTCGGGGCGCCCGACCGCGGCCGGCCGGGGTGCGAACCTCCGTGTCGGTGACGGATCGTCAACTGTCGGCAGGGCACTGCCCGGTACCGAGTCCAGTCGCAGCGCCGCGCCCACCAGGGCGCGGGTGTACGGCCGGCGCGGGGCGGCCAGCAGCTCGGCGGTCGGTGCGGACTCGACCTCGGCCCCGTCGCGCAGCACCAGCGTGCGGTCCGTCGTCCCGGCGACCACGCCGAGGTCGTGGCTGACCAGCAGCACCGCGGTGCCGTGCTCGCGCTGCAACTCGCCCAGCAGGTCGAGGACCTGGCGCTGGACCCGGGCGTCCAGTGCGGTGGTCGGCTCGTCCGCGATCAGCAGTTGCGGGTCGTTCATCAGTGCCATCGCGATCATCACCCGCTGCCGCATCCCGCCGGAGAACTGGTGCGGGTAGTCGCGCAGCCGGGTGGCCGGGATGCCGACCCGGTCGAGCATCGCGGCCGCGCGCCGCCGGGCCTCGGTGCGCCCGGCCTCCGGGTGGTGCAGCCGGTACATCTCGGCGAGTTGGGCGCCGACGCCGTGGAAGGGGCTGAGCGAGGTGAGCGCGTCCTGGAAGACGAGGGCGGCCCGGCCGCCCCGCACCCCGCGCAGCACGGATTCCTCGGCACCCACCAACTCCCGCCCGCCCAGCCGGACCGAGCCGCCGACGGTGGTGGTCCGTGGGTCGTGCAGGCCGAGCACGGCCAGTCCGACGGTGGACTTCCCGGAGCCGGACTCGCCGACCAGGCCGAGGACTTCACCCGCCGCGAGGTCGAAGGACAGGCTGCGGACGGCGGTCACCGGAGCGCCGCCGCGCGGGTCGGCGAACTCGACCGTCAGGTCCCGCACACTGAGCACCGGCTCGGCAGCCTCCGGCTCGGCGGCCACCGCCTGGGCATCCACCGCCTGGGCATCCACCGCACGACCTCCCTGGGGATCAAGAGACTTCATCGTTCCGGCTCCTCTCAGCCCAGCCTGATGCGCGGGTCGAGCCAGGCCACCGCCAGGTCCGCCAGCGCGACGAACAGCACCACGAAGCAGGCGGCGAGCAGCACCGCGCCGACCACGGCCGGCAGGTCCTGCCCGGACACCGCCTGGGCGGCGAACCGCCCGACCCCGTTCAGCCCGAACACCGTCTCGGTGATCACCGCCCCGCCGAGCAGCACCCCGGCCTCCAGCCCGAGCAGCTGCACCAGCGGACCGGCGGCCCCGCGCGAGGTGTACTTCAGGTGGGCGCGCAGTCGCCCCAGCCCCTTGCCGCGGGCCGTGCGGACGTACTCCTCGTTCATCGTCTCCAGTAGCTGGGAGCGTGAAAGCCGGGCGAAGACGGCCGAGTTGACGAATCCGAGGACGAGCCAGGGGAGCAGCATCCCGCCCGCCCAGGCCGCCGGATCCTCGCCCGGCGGGGTGTAGGAGGGCAGCGGCAGCAGGCCCGTCGAGTACACCAGCGCCCACTGCGCGAGGTAGCCGAGGAAGTAGATCTGCACGCTCGCGCCGACCAGGGTGAAGCCGGACAGCAGTCGGTCGGTGCGCCGCCCGTGCCGCAGCGCGGAGACGAATCCGGTGCCGAGGCCGAGGACCAGCAGCACGGCGAGCGCCCCGGCGGTCAGTGAGAAGGTGACCGGCAGGTGCTCGGCCAGCGCCTCGGTGACGGGCTGGTGCAGTCGGTAGGAGTAGCCGAGGCAGGGGGCCGCGCAGTGGATGACCGAGCCGTCCACGTCGTTGATGTCCCGTCCGGCGACCACGCCGACCAGGTAGTCGGTGTACTGGGCGAGCAGCGGCTGGTCCAGGCCCATGCTCTGGCGCACCGCCGCGATCTGCCCGCTGTCGCAGCGCGGGCCGCAGGCGGCCCGGGCCGGATCGGCGGGCGCGGCGTAGAAGAGGGCGAAGGCGGCGGCGGAGACCGCGACCAGGACGCCGAGCGCCTGGAGGGTCCGCCGCAGGGCGAAGGAGAGCATGGCCGATCCGGGGTCGACGGGACGGGGACGGGGACGGGACGGGGGCGGGGGCGGGGGCGGGGCCCGTTCCCGCAGCCGGAGCAGCAGGAGCGCCCCAGCAGCGGGAACAGGCCTCAGGCCATTACGACTTCAGGTACAGCCAGGTCAGCCCGACCGCCCCGTAGATCGGGTGGATGAACGCCCCGCCGACGTTGCTGCCGCGCAGCTGGTTGACGGTCGGGTAGGTGAGCGGCAGTACCGGCAGGTCCTTCATCACGGTCTGCTCCAGCGCGTACAGCTCCTTGGCCTTGGCGCGCGGCTCGCCGATCTGGTTGATCCGGTCGATCTCCTTGTCGACCGCCGGGTTGCGGTAGCGCGCCGAGTTGATGTCGCCGCCCGCCCGGCCGTCGAAGGAGAACGGGATCAGCGTGGACGGGGTCGGCCAGTCGACGGAGCTGGTCTCCTCGAACAGGTCGTACGGCGAGTCGGCCCGGTGCACCTCGTCCAGGAAGGCCTTGGGGTCGATCGGCTTGGGCACCACGGTGATGCCCGCCTTGCCGAAGCCGTCCACCAGCACCTGGGCGACGCGCTGCCCGTCCGGGGTGTTCTTGTACCCGTAGGTCAGGCTCGCCGGCGCGTGCTCGGCCTTGGCGAGCGCGACCTTGGCGGCCTCGGGGTCGCCCTCCGGCTTGGCCGGGTTCAGGTCGTACTTCTGCCAGTCGATCAGCGCGGGCGAGCTGAGCGTGGTGGCCAGCTCGCCGGTCCGGGAGCCGCCCTGGACCTGCCGGGCCTGCTGGCGCGGGTAGGCGAGGTTCAGTGCCCGGCGCACCTGGACGTCCGGCACCCGCTCGTTGTTGATCACCAGCTGGCTGACGAAGGCGCCCCGGCGGCCGGAGACGATCAGGCCCTTGGCCTTGGGGTCGGTGTCGGCGGCCTGGTACAGCTCGGGGGAGAGCTCGTCGGAGGCGGTGGTGGCGTTGGCGCCGCCGTCCCGCCCGGAGAGGATCTCCTGGTTGCCGTTGAGCGCCTCCTTGCCGTACGTGAAGACGAACTTGTCCGGGTACTGGTTGCGGATCGGGTCGGTCTCCGCCTTCCAGGCCGGGTTGCGCTCCAGCACCATGCGGGTGTTCTGGACGTGTTCGGCGATCCGGTACGGGCCGGTGGCGAACGGCAGCCGGTCGTAGTCGGTTCCGGTGTCCTTGTCCCGGCGCACCGGCGAGGAGGAGGACTGCGCGGCCATGTACGGCACGTCGGCCTGCGGCTGCGGGAAGTGGAAGACGAGGGTGCGTTCGTCCGGGGTCTCGATCGCGGCGAGGTCGCCGTCCTGCGGGCCGGCGTACTTGGCGCGGGCCGCCTCGTAGTCGGCCTCGCCGGTGAGCCACTGCGGCCAGTACGGCGGGCCGACCTCGTAGCCCTTGCCGAAGGTGCGCTCGATGCCGTACTTGACGTCCTGGGCGGTGACCGGCTTGCCGTCCTCCCAGGCCACGCCCTCCTTGAGCCGGTACGTCCAGGTGCGCCCGCCGTCGGTCGAGGTGCCGGTATCGGTGGCCAGGTCACCGACCAACTTGGCCTGTCCATCGACGATCTGGTACTGCGTCAGCTGGCGTCCCCAGAGCAGCGAGGCGTTGTAGGAGGCGCCCGCGTAGACCTTCTGCGGGTCCAGGTGCCGGAACTCGACGCTGTTGTACACGTTCACCGTGCCGCCCGGGCGGGCGCCGGGGACGGCCGGGGCCGGGCCGGCGCTGTCCTTCTCGGTGCCGAGCGCGGCGGTCAGCGGGGAGGTCTCCTTGGTCGGGGCCGCGCCGGCGGCGGAGCCGGTGCTGCCTGCGCCGGCCGAGCAGGAGGTCGCCAGCAGGGCGGTGGCGATGACGGCGAGCGACGGTTTGGTCCAGCGCATGGCGAATCTCTCCTTGCCCCGGCGCGTTCGGGCCGGGGAGGGCTCAGAAGGTTGATCGGACGGAATCAGACGGAATCAGGTGGAATCGGACGGAATCAGGAGTCGGACGGAAACGGACGGAACGGGAAGCAGGCTCAGCGGCCGCGGCGCGGGTCCAGCGCGTCCCGGACGGCGTCGCCGAGCAGGTTGAAGGCGAGCACGAACACCAGCAGGGCCACGCCGGGGAAGACCAGGTAGGTGGGGTCGGCCTGGAAGACCTCCGAGCCGCGCGAGATCATCCGCCCCCAGTCGGGGACGGGCTCGGTGATGCCGACGCCGAGGAAGGACAGCGCGGCTTCGGAGGCGACGAAGGTCGGCACGGCCATGGTGGCGTGCACGATCAGCTGGGAGCGGACGTTCGGCAGCAGTTCGTGGACGACGATGTGGAGCCTTCCCGCCCCCTGCGCCCGGGCGGACTGCACGAAATCCCTTTCCCGGAGCGAGCGGACGGTGGCCCGGAGGGAAAGCGCGAGCGGAATCCAGCCGAACGCGGAGAAGACCAGGATCAGCACCAGGAACTGCATCCACTCCGGTTCCGCGGCGCCCGGATCGACCAGTCGGGACTGGATCACCGGGCTGAGCGCGAGCAGCAGGAGCAGCGTCGGAAAGGCCAGCAGCACATTGGCGAGGAAGCCGAAAAGCCGGTCCGCGATCCCGCCGAGGTATCCGACCGCGACCCCGGCCAGCACGCCGAGCGTGGTGGTCACGGCGGCCGCGGCGAAGGCGATCAGCAGCGAGGTGCGGATGCCGTACAGCAGCTGGGTCAGCACGTCCCGGCCGAGGCCGGGCTCCAGGCCGAACCAGAACTCGCCGGAGACCCCGCCGTTCGGCAGCATCGGCAGGCCGCCGTCGCTGAGCAGGCCCGGAGTGTTCTGGCCGTAGTGCTCGACCGGGTTCTTCCCGTACAGGGCGGCGACCAGCGGCGCGGCCAGGGCGAGCAGCAGGATCAGCAGGACGACGGCGGAGGCGGCGGCGCCGACCCGGTCGCGCAGCACCCGGCGCAGCAGGCCCGGTGCGGCGGACCCGGGGGCCGGGCCGGTAACTGCGACTGTGTCGACCGCTGCCATGAGAGGTGTACTCCCCGAATTCTCCGCCGCCCCGTGGGTGAGGGGCGCTGGTGGGCATTTACCGATCGGCACCAGGGGGTTTCCCGGGGGCCGTTCGGGCGACATCAGATCGGATGCGTCCGACGTTCCGCAAATCACCGGAAGGCGCCCCACGGGAATTCCTTCCGGACTGTTTCGAGAATTGTGGCGGCTTCATTTCCCTGCAACACGGCCGTTGCGGGAGAACGGACATAACCTGCCCAATCGGACCGGCCGTTCCGCATTCTGAGACCTCCGCCACAGTCCCCGGGGTGTTGATACGATCCCGGTGGACCGCGACTGGCGCGTAGGGATGGAATCGACCATCGGGAAGCGGTCCCGTGAATCCTCACGTCGTTGCCGAGCGCCTGGGCCGCCCGCATCCCCACCAGGAGACCGCCATGGCCCAGACCCCCGCGTCCGACCAGATTCCCGCGCAGCAGCCGCAGCCGCACCCGCAGCAGCCGCACACCGCCGCGAGCCCGGCGGCCGACACCGCCTTCCGCAGCGCCCTCGGCGTCGTGGCCGGCGTGGAGCCGCGGATCGCCGCCGCCATCGGCCGGGAGCTCGGGGACCAGCGTGCCTCGCTCAAGCTGATCGCCAGCGAGAACTACGCCTCCCCGGCCGTCCTGCTCACCATGGGCAACTGGCTCAGCGACAAGTACGCCGAGGGCACCGTCGGCCGCCGTTTCTACGCCGGCTGCCGCAACGTCGACACCGTCGAGGCGATCGCCGCCGAGCACGCCCGTGAGCTGTTCGGCGCCGAACACGCCTACGTCCAGCCGCACTCGGGCATCGACGCCAACCTCACCGCCTTCTGGGCCGTCCTCTCCCAGCGGGTCGAGAGCCCGGCCCTGGAGCGGGCCGCCGCGCGCAACGTCAACGACCTCACCGAGGAGGACTGGGCCCTGCTGCGCCAGGAACTGGGCAACCAGCGGATGCTCGGCATGTCCCTGGACACCGGCGGCCACCTCACCCACGGCTTCCGGCCCAACATCTCGGGCAAGATGTTCGAGCAGCGCAGCTACGGCACCGACCCGGTCACCGGCCTGATCGACTACGACGCGCTGCGCGAGACCGCCCGCGAGTTCCGCCCGCTGATCCTGGTGGCCGGCTACTCCGCCTACCCGCGACTGGTGAACTTCCGCAAGATGCGGGAGATCGCGGACGAGGTCGGCGCGACCCTCATGGTCGACATGGCGCACTTCGCCGGCCTGGTCGCGGGCAAGGTGCTGACCGGCGACCACGACCCGGTGCCGCACGCCCACATCGTCACCACGACCACCCACAAGTCCCTGCGCGGCCCGCGCGGCGGCATGGTGCTCAGCAACACCGAGCTCGCCGAACACGTCGACCGCGGCTGCCCGTTGGTGCTCGGCGGCCCGCTCTCGCACGTGATGGCCGCCAAGGCCGTCGCCCTCGCCGAGGCCCGCCGCCCCGAGTTCCGGGCCTACGCCCGCGCGGTGGTCGACAACGCCCAGGCGCTGGCCGAGGGCCTGCTGCGCCGCGGTGGCAAGCTGGTCACCGGCGGCACCGACAACCACCTGGTGCTCGCCGACGTCTCCGGCTACGGCCTGACGGGCCGCCAGGCCGAGGCGGCGCTGCTCGACTCGGGCATCGTCACCAACCGCAACTCCGTTCCGCAGGACCCGAACGGCGCCTGGTACACCTCGGGCGTGCGGCTGGGCACCCCGGCGCTCACCACCCGCGGTCTGGGTGTCGTCGAGATGGACGAGATCGCCGCCCTGATCGACACCGTCCTGCGCGCCACCACCCCCACCACCACCGCCAACGGGGCTCCGTCCAAGGCGAACTACGCCCTCGACGAGGCCCTGCGCGACGGCATCGCCAAGCGCGCCGCCGACCTCCTGGCGCCGTTCCCGCTCTACCCGGGCGTCGACCTGGTCTGACCGCACCGGAGGCGCCGGCCGTGACTCCGGGCCGCCGAAGGGAAGTTCGGCGGCCCGGAGTCAACCTCTCTAGTACTGGAGCGACTTGTACTGCAGGAACTCCTCCAGTCCGTGCCGCCCCAGTTCGCGGCCGAGCCCGGAGCCCTTGTAACCGCCGAACGGGGCCAGCGGGTCCGGGCCGCCTGCCAGCAGCCGGGCGCCCTGGGCGAGCGCGCCCTCCAGGTAGCCCCGGACCCGCGCCAGCTGCTTGGCGTTGATCAGCGGGCCGATCCGGGTCTGCGGGTCGGTCGGGTCGCCCGGGACGTACTTCTCGGCGGCCTTGGCGGCGAGCGCGACCACCTCCTCGTACTGGTCCCGGTGCACCAGCAGACGCGTCCAGGCGCTGCACGTCTGGCCGGAGTTGGCGAAGACGTTGGCGACGTTGACGTTCACCGCCCGGGCCAGGTCGGCGCCCGGCAGCACCACGTTGGCGGACTTGCCGCCCAGCTCCAGGGCGACCCGCTTGAGCCCGCGCCCGGCCGTCTCGGCGACCTGCCGACCGACCGCGGTGGAGCCGGTGAAGGACACCACGTCCACCTCCGGATGGGCGGCGAGCGCCGCGCCCGCGACCGCCCCGGTGCCGGTCACCAGGTTGAACACCCCGGCGGGGAAGCCGGCTTCGTCCACCAGTCGGGCGAACAGCCGGGCCACCAGCGGGGTGTCCTCGGCGGGCTTGAGGACCACCGGGCAGCCGGCCGGCCCGCCGTCCGGGCCGCCCGTGACAACGGTGGGCGCGGCGGATGCGACCAAGATCATCCGTAGGGCCGGTGACCCGGGGCGGCCTTCTCGGGACGGAATGGACGTGCGCCACCCGCCGGGGCCGTGTTCACCTCCGCCCGCGGGGCCGGTAGCGCCGGCGGTCCCACAATTCGAGACCCGAAAGCCCTCCTCATCCCCCGGGCACCCGCTGTAGATTGCAGCGAACTCCGTGGTGGGGCCTACTGTCGGTGGAGGGTCGACTCGTGTACGGCCGGTGATCCGGCGCGTCCGGGGGGCTGGGTAGGCCGCCACCACGCCGAGGTGTGGCTCAGAACCCGCAGGTCATCCGTACCGCTAAGGAGCATGCCGTGACCGACACCGCGTTGAAGGGCGAACCGCAGCAGCCCGTCGAACCCGCTGTGTTGGAGGACGTCCCGGGATGGTTCTGGGACCACGACCGGCACTCCTTCGAGTGGTTCCTCGGGCGCCAGGCGAAGCAGGGTGTCACCGGCGACCTCATGGAGATGGGCGCCTACCTCGGCCGCAGTGCGATCGTGATCGGCGAGCACCTTCAGCCGGGCGAGTCCTTCACCGTCTGTGACCTGTTCGACTCGGACGCACCGGACGAGGAGAACTCCGACGAGATGGACCTCTCCTACCGGAAGACGCTGACCCGCTCGGCTTTCGAGGCCAACTACCTGTCCTTCCACGACGAGCTGCCGGACATCATCCAGGCCCCGACCTCGGTGCTCGCGGGCGGACGGGTCCCGGCCGGGGCGTACCGCTTCATCCACATCGACGCCTCGCACCTCTACGAGCACGTGGTGGGCGACCTCCAGGTGGCCCGGGTCGCGCTGCAGGACCAGGGCGTCGTGGTCCTGGACGACTACCGGTCCCAGCACACCCCCGGCGTCGCGGCCGCGACCTGGGAGGCGGTGTTCAACCACGGCCTCAAGCCGATCATGCTCACCGAGTGCAAGTTCTACGGCACCTGGGGCGACCCGGAGCCGTTCCAGCGCGACCTGCTGGACCGGGTGGACCTCGCCGTCGGCTGCGAGCTGGCCACCGAGACGCTGAACCGCCGGCAGGTGGTGCGGATGGCCGGCAGCTCGGAGGGCATCCACCCGTTCCGCCCCTCCCGCCACGAGCGGCGGGCCGTCGAGGCGCCGGAGCCCGAGCTCTCCTCCCGGACGGCCCGGGACGAGGCCGCGCTGGAGCTCGCCGCCCGCCGCACCCGCGCCGCCGAGGCACGCCGCCCGGTCAACGTCGCCAAGCGCGCCGCCAAGGACCTGCTTCCCCCGGTCGTCACCTCGGCCATCCGGCGCGCCCGCCGCGGCTGACCGGAGCCGCCGGAGCACCCCGCCCGGTCACCCCGCCCCGAACACGCCGAAGGGCCGGTCGTCCCGACCGGCCCTTCGAAGCACCTACCCGCTCAGACCCGCGAAGGCTCCGCGGTCCCGGCGGCCTCAGCGGAGGCCTGGGCCTCCGCCTCGGCCGCCAGCTCGCGGCGCACCTCGGCCAGCGAGGGGTTGGCCCAGGCGCTGGCGACACCCCAGTAGTAGAACACCAGCCCGATCGCGGCCACGATCAGCAGGTCCCAGCCCTCCGGCAGGTAGCCGTGCCCGCCGAAGTCGGAGCTGCCGGCCCAGGAGATCCCGGCCATCACGAACAGGTAGGCGACCATCCAGGCGCCCGCCTTGAGGTGCGGCTTCAGCTCGCCGAACGGCTTGCGCAGCTCGTACCAGGCCCAGATCGGCAGGCCGGCGGCCATCAGCAGGATGACCTTGCCGGTGAGCGGCCAGCGGGCCCAGTACAGGACCAGCGAGCCGAAGACCATGGCGATCGGCGCGATCACCGGCATGGCCTTGAGCTTCACCGGCCGCTGGAGGTCCGGCGCGAGGCGGCGCAGCGCCATCACGGCGACCGGGCCGGTGATGTACGAGATCACGGTGGCGACCGAGACGATCTCGGCCAGCGAGCCCCAGCCGCGGAAGACCGCGAGGAACAGGAAGGCGACCAGCAGGTTCAGCAGCAGCGCCGGGCGCGGGATGCCGGTCTTGGCGTCGACCTTGCCGAAGAGCTTCGGCAGGTGGCCGTTCTCCTGCACGCCGTGGATCATGCGCGAGGTGGTGGCGGCGTAGATCATGCCGGTGCCGGACGGCGAGACGAAGGCGTCCGCGTAGAGCAGCAGCGCGAGCCAGTTGATGCCCCAGGCGATCGCCAGGTCCGCGAGCGGCGAGGTGTAGGAGAGGCTGCTCCAGCCCTGCGACAGGTCGGCGGCCGGGATGGCGCCGATGAACGCGACCTGCAGCGCGACGTAGATCACCAGGGCGATCAGGATCGAGCCGATGACGGCCTTCGGCAGCGACTTGCCGGGGTTGCGGGCCTCGCCGGCCAGGTTCAGCGGGGACTGGAAGCCGTTGAAGGCCCAGACGATGCCGGAGACGGCGACGGCGGTGAACACCGCGCTCCAGCCGTTCGGCGCGAAGCCGCCCGGCTGGGTGAAGTGCGAGGTGTCGAAGTGCGCGAGGAGCAGCGCACCGGCGGTCAGCGTCGGCACGACGACCTTGAACACGGTGATCGCGGTGTTGGTCTTGGCGAACAGCGTGATCGCGAACCAGTTGAGGGCGAAGTACACCAGCAGCAGCACGCTGGCCAGCGCCACCCCGCTGATGGTGAGCTCCTTGCCGTCGTACAGGCCCTTGGCCCAGCCGAAGTGCCAGGAGCTCATGTACTGGACGGAGGCGGTGGCCTCGCCCGGGATGACCGAGACGATGGCGATCCAGTTGGCCCAGGCGGCCAGGTAGCCGGCCAGCGAGCCGTGCGAGTACTGGCCGTACCGGACCATGCCGCCGGCCTTGGGGAACATCGAGCCGAGCTCGCTGTAGGTGAGGGCGATGGTGAGCGCCACGGCGGCGCCGATCACCCAGGCGAGGATCGAGGCGGGGCCGGCCAGCTTGGCCGCCCGCTCGGCACCGAACAGCCAGCCGGACCCGATGATCGAGCCGAGCCCGACCGCGGTCAGGCTGATCGTCCCGAGCGATCGACGGTAGTTCTGGTGTGATGCCGTCGACGAAGCGGGCTCACTCAACGTATCGGTCCTCTCGCTCGGGGTTCAGCGGATGGTGTCGGCGCTTTTGCGGTTTTGGGTCGGTATTCCGGACAAACCCCAGCAGCCTAAGGTTCCAAATGGGGCGAATACCTCAGAGGAAGCTCAAACCGCTCGATCGTTGCCATCTCGTGTCCGGTTTTCGGACGGACGGGACCGCTCGACGAGACCGTCGCCACACCGCCACCGGCGGTGGATCAGGGGGAGAGCCGGCTCCGGGCCGGAAAAAAGAAATTCCCCGTGGGATCCTTTCGGATTCCACGGGGAATTTCGACTGTGTCCGAGGGGGGACTTGAACCCCCACGCCCGATAAAGGGCACTAGCACCTCAAGCTAGCGCGTCTGCCATTCCGCCACCCGGACAGGGTGTGTGCTTCGGGGGTTTTTCTCTCGCCCCCTCGGCGACAGAGAGAACATTACCAGGCTTCCGGAGTGCTTCTCACCTGCGTTTCCTCGGCCCGGGGCGGGACGGCGCCGGCGCCCGGCCTCGAGCTCGCTCGGGGGCCGCCGTCCCGATGGGACGCCCGGCCCCTGCGGACTGGCTGGGACGGCTCGGGAGGGCGCTCGAACGCCGGGCGAACCGGTGAGGAGCGCGAAGCAAACGATCGGTTTCGCCCCCACCGGCGATCGGTCCCGATCGGAACCGATCCGACACGGGCAACTTGTCGACGGTGCCACGGCCGCACCGACCGCTCTCCTAGCCTCTGTGGACCGAGGGCGCCATGATGCGGATCGCCTGATTCCCGGGTCGCGGACGAAGGGCGGCTGGACGTGGAGCAGATCAGCGGGGCGGCGAAGGCCGAGCCGAGACGCGGCGCCCGGTCGGGCGTCCGGCCGGCCGCCGGCGGTCCGGTCGAGGGCGTGTGGCGCTTCCGGGTGCCCGCCGTCGAGGCCTCCGTGCCGCGCACCCGCCACGCGGTGCGGGACCGCCTGCTGGCCCAGGGCATGGCCGGGGTGCGCTACCAGGAGCTGGTGGACGACGTGCTGCTGATCGTCTCCGAGCTGGTCGGCAACGCGGTGAAGCACGCGGCCGAGCTGTCGCCCGAGGTGACCACCGAGCTTTCGGTGCGCCGGGGCTGGGTGCGGGTCTCGGTCGAGGACGGCGACCCTTACCGGCCGAAGGCCCTGGAGAGCGACACCGGCCGCACCGGCGGGCGCGGACTGCTGCTGGTGAAGAGCGTCACCCTCCAGGCCGGCGGGGTGTGCGACGTCGAGCACACGGGGGAGGGCGGCAAGGTCATCTGGGCCTCGCTGCCCGTCCCCCCGGAGCCCGGGCCCTGACGGGCGCCCCCACGAGGGCGGGCGCCCCCACGAGGGCGGGCGGCCTCCCGGGGACGGCCGCCCCCGGCATGGGGACGGCCACCCGCACGGACGCGAGTCCGCTACCAGTCCCGCCCGGCGATCTCCCGGATCCCCGGCAGCGCGGCCTCGAAGACCGTCTCGAACCAGACCGAGAACGGGCGCCCGGCCCGCAGCTCGCGCAGTTCCTGGGCGGTCACGAAGGCGAAGTCGTCGACCTCCTCCGGGTTCGGCTGGACCGGCGCGGTGACCAGCCCGACGAACAGGTGGTTCCACTCCCGCTCGATCAGCCCGGTGGCCTCGTCCGGCAGGTCGTAGCGGACCGTCCCGGCCTCGCAGAGCAGCGCGGGCGCGATGCCCAGCTCCTCGGCGGTGCGCCGGGCGGCGGCGACGAACGGCGGCTCGTCCGGGTACGGGTGCCCGCAGCAGGTGTTCGACCAGACGCCGGGGGAGTGGTACTTGCCGAGCGCCCGGCGCTGCAGCAGCAAACGGCCCTGGCGGTCGAAGAGGAACACCGAGAAGGCCCGGTGCAGCCGGCCCGGCTGCTGGTGGGCCCAGAGCTTCTCGGCGGTGCCGATCGTGGTGCCCTCGTCGTCGACCAGTTCCAGCAGGATCTCGGTGCCCGAGGCGGCGGTGGCCCGGGGGTCGACCGGCACGTCTGTCTCCACGTCCAGGCCGCTGTCGATCTCGGCGGCGAAGTGGGTCGGGTCGGTCGGCGGACTCTGGGGCATGGGGCCTCTTTCGGGAGGGGGAGCAACGGGAGCAACGAGTGCGTCGTGGGAACCCGTCGGGGTGCGCGGGACGCAGCGCGGGCACCGGCGCCGCGCTCCAGTCTGCCGTATGGGTGGCGGTCCGGACGGGTCCCACGCACAACCGGGCGGATCATGACGCGGGGTCGTCCGGATCCTGGTAAAGAACGGTCCGGGACACCCCCGGAAGGGTCATTGGACCCGAAGAGCAGTTCGATGTCCGTTCCCATTCCGTTCGATCACTTCTCCTCCACCGAGCCGTCACCCCGGCGTCTCCGGCCGCGTTCGGGCGGGTCGCCCCGGTCGCCTACCATCGCTTAGGACACGCTGCCCGGATCTGTGCCGGTCCGGCGCGCCGCCTCCGGGCCCGGCCGTATGCCGGTCCGACGGGCAACAGCGCGGCCGGGCCCGTCGGCACATCCCCGCGCGAACCGCACCACGCACGACGGATCAGGAGACCCCGCATGATCGGCCTCGTTCTGGCAGCCGGCGCCGGCCGCCGGCTGCGCCCGTACACCGACACCCTGCCGAAGGCGCTGGTGCCGGTCGACGGCGAGCGGACCGTCCTGGACCTCACCCTCCGCAACTTCGCCGAGGTCGGACTGCGCGAGGCGGCGATCGTCGTCGGCTACCGCAAGGAGGCGGTGTACGACCGCAAGGACGCCCTGGAGGGCAAGTACGGCGTCAAGCTCCACCTGGTCGAGAACGACAAGGCCGAGGAGTGGAACAACGCGTACTCGCTCTGGTGCGCCCGCGAGCTGTTCGCCGAGGGCCTGCTGCTGGCCAACGGCGACACCGTCCACCCGGCCTCGGTGCAGCGCACCATGCTGGAGGGCAACCGGCGGCTGACCGACGCGGGCGCCGCCCCCGGCATCCTGCTCGCCCTCGACACGGTGAAGAAGCTCGCCGACGAGGAGATGAAGGTCGTCGTCGACCCGGCCGCCGGCATGCGCCGGATCACCAAGCTGATGGACCCGGCCGACGCGAGCGGAGAGTACATCGGCGTCACGGTGATCAACCCGGCCGCCGCCGCCGACCTCACCGACGCGCTGCGCACCACCTACGAGCGCGACCCCCAGCTGTACTACGAGGACGGCTACCAGGAGATGGTCGACCGCGGCCTGCGGATCGACGTGCAGCCGATCGGCGAGGTGTCCTGGGTCGAGGTCGACAACCACGACGACCTGGCGAAGGCGCGGGAGATCGCGTGCCAGTACTGACCCGGCTGGTCCCGTCGCCGCTGTTCGCCGAGATCCGCCCGGGCGCGCTGGACTCGCTCGGCGGCATCCTGGCGGACCAGCGGCTGTCGGCCTCGGGCCGGATCGCGGTGGCGATCAGCAACGGTTCCGGCGCCGCGATGCGCGAGCGCCTGGAGCCGGCCCTGCCCGGCGCCGACTGGTACAACGTGGACGACGGCAGCCTCGACAGCGCGGTGCGGTTCGCCGAGGAGATGCGCGGCAAGCACTACGACGCGGTCGTCGGCCTCGGCGGCGGCAAGATCATCGACGCCGCCAAGTACGCCGCCGCCCGGGTCGGCCTGCCGGTCGTCGCGGTCGCCACCAACCTGGCCCACGACGGCATCTGCTCGCCGGTCTCCACCCTCGACAACGACGCCGGCCGGGGCTCCTACGGGGTGCCCAGTCCGATCGGCATCATCGTCGACCTGGACGTGATCCGGCAGGCCCCGCAGCGCTTCGTGGCGGCCGGGATAGGCGACGTGGTCTCCAACATCTCGGCCTGCGCGGACTGGGAGTTGTCGCACGCCGTCACCGGCGAGCCGGTGGACGGACTGGCCGTGGCGATGGCCCGCTCGGCCGGCGAGAACCTGCTCCGGCACCCGGGGAGCACGCAGGACCAGGACCTCCTGACGGCCCTCGCGGAAGCCCTGGTACTGTCCGGCATCGCGATGAACATCGCGGGCAGTTCCCGGCCCTCGTCGGGTGCCTGCCACGAGATCTGCCATGCCCTGGACGTGATGTACCCCAAGCGCTCCGCCCAGCACGGAGAACAGGTCGGCCTCGGCGCGGCGTTCGCCAGCTTCCTGCGGGGCGAGCGCGAGCTGACCGGTCTGATCGTGGAGCGCCTGAGGAGCCACGGCCTGCCGGTGACCGCCGCTCAAATGGGTTTCACCGAGGCGGAGTTCACCGAAGCGGTGCACTACGCTCCGAACACCCGCCCGGGGCGCTACACCATCCTGGAACACCTCGACCTCTCCCCTTCCGCAATCAGGGACGCGTACGCCGACTATGTCCAAGCCGTCAACAGCTGACCCCTCCACCGTGGCCGAGCGGCCCCCGGTGGACCTGACCCGCCGGCCCTCGATCGAGGAACTGCGCGCGGTGATCCACCCGGAGGGCATGCTCCAGCGCCGCAGCGCCGAGCACTGGGCCGGGCGCCTGTACATGCGGAAGATCTCGCTGCGGATCACCCGCGTGCTGTCCACCATGACGGCGATCACGCCCAACGGCCTGACCTACCTGATGATGTTCACCGGCATCCTGGCCGGTGCCGCGCTGGTCGTGCCGGGCATCACCGGTGCCGTCCTGGGCGCCCTGCTGATCCAGGTCTACCTGCTGCTGGACTGCGTGGACGGCGAGGTCGCCCGCTGGCGCCGGCAGACTTCGCTCACCGGCGTCTACCTGGACCGGGTCGGCCACTACATGTCCGAGGCGGCCCTGCTGACCGGCCTCGGCCTGCGCGCCACCGACCTGCTGCACCGCGGGGGCGGCGGCTCGCACTGGGAGTGGGCGTTCCTGGGCACGCTGGCCGCGCTCGGCGCGATCCTGATCAAGTCCGAGACGGACCTGGTGGACGTGGCCCGGGCCCGCAGCGGCCTGACGGCCGTCGAGGACAGCGCCTCGGTGCCGCGCTCCGCCTCGGTGGCCAAGGCCCGCAAGGCTGCCTCCCTGCTGAAGTTCCACCGCCTGGTCGGCGCGGTCGAGGCCTCGCTGTTCATCCTGGCGGCCGGGATCGCCGACGCGGTGCACGGCGGGCTGTTCTTCACCCGGCTCGCGGTCGTGGTGCTGGCGGCGATCGCCATGCTGCAGACCGTGCTGCACCTGCTGAGCATCGTGCTCTCGAGCAGGCTCCGATGAACGGGCGGAGCGAGTTCATGATCGTGAGGTGCGCACGGGCGCATGCCCCTGCCGGGCGAAGCGAGGCGGGCGCATGAGCACTTCCACCACCGCGGAGGACTTCCGCCTCGGCGTCGTCATCATCACGATGGGCAACCGGCCCGCCGAGCTCAACGCCCTGATCGAGTCCGTCCGCGCCCAGGAGGGCCCGGAGGTCCAGTTCGCCGTGGTCGCCCAGGGCGCGAAGCTGCCCCCGCTGCCCGCGGGCGTGCGCACCGTCGAGCTGCCGGAGAACGTCGGCATCCCGGGCGGGCGCAACGTCGGCATCGAGCTGTTCGGCCCGGACGGCCGGGACGTGGACGCCGTGCTCTTCCTGGACGACGACGGCCTGCTGCCGCGCACCGACTCCGCCCGGCTGCTGCGCGAGGCCTTCACCGCCGACCCGGAGCTGGGCATCGTGTCCTTCCGGATCGAGGACCCGGACACCGGGGTCACCCAGCGCCGGCACGTGCCCCGGCTGCGCGCCAGCGACCCGCTGCGCTCCTCCCGGGTGACCACCTTCCTGGGCGGCGCGAGCGCCGTGCGCTGCAAGGTGTTCGAGCAGGCCGGGCAGCTGCCGGCCGAGTTCTTCTACGCCCACGAGGAGACCGACCTCGCGTGGCGCGCCCTGGACGCGGGCTGGGCCATCGACTACCGGGCGGACGTGGTGCTGCACCACCCCGCCACCTCGCCGGCCCGGCACGCCGCCTACTTCCACAACGTGGCCCGTAACAGGGTCTGGCTCGCGAGGCGGAACCTTCCGGCCCCGTTGGTGCCTCTCTATCTGGGAACCTGGTTTCTGCTGACCCTGGCCCGACGTCCCTCCGCGGAGGGGATGAAGGCCTGGATGGGCGGATTCCGGGCGGGCTTCCGCGAACCCTGCGGTGCGCGGCGGCCCATGCGATGGCGGACCGTCTGGCGACTGACCAGGATGGGCCGACCTCCGATCATCTGATTGGATCAGACGATCGATCGCCGTGGCCGGTGACCACACACCGGCCGGAACCCCCCCGTGATCCCAGGATCCCCATCGGCGCAAGGCCGGCGGACCCCCGCCGACCGGCCGCCCCGACCGATCCCGCGCGAAGGACGAATGTGTCGACAGTGAGTGAACCCGTCAGCCTCTCAGCCCCGAGGGGGGCGGACGCGGGCCTGACCCCCAAGCAGCTTGCGGACAAGTACGGTCTGTCGGTGAGCGGCGCCCGCCCCGGTGTGTTCGCCTACACCAAGCAGCTCTGGGCCCGGCGCCACTTCATCTGGGCCTTCGCCACCGCCCGCCTGGTGGCCCAGTACACCGACGCCAAGCTGGGCCAGCTCTGGCAGGTCGTGACCCCGCTGCTCAACTGCGGCGTGTTCTACCTGGTCTTCGGCGTCATCCTGGAGAACAAGGACGGCTTCCCGCCGCACACCTACATCGCCTGGCTCTGCATCGGCGTCTTCATCTTCCAGTTCACCCAGAACGCGGTGCAGTCCGGCACCCGGGCGATCTCCGACAACCTCGGCCTGATCCGCGCGCTGCACTTCCCGCGCGCCAGCCTGCCGATCGCCTTCACCGTGATCCAGCTCCAGCAGCTGCTGATCTCGATGGTCGTGCTGGTCGTCACCGTGCTGGCCTCCGGCATCACCCCGGGCAAGACCTGGCTGCTGATCATCCCGGCGCTGCTGCTGCAGACCATGTTCAACACCGGCGTCTCGCTGATCTTCGCCCGGATCGGCGCCAAGACCAGCGACATCTCCCAGCTGATCCCGTTCGTGATGCGGGCCTGGATGTTCCTGTCCGGCGTGATGTTCAGCATCCAGGACCGGGTCCACAAGTGGCCGCACTACATCCAGGTGATCTGCAACATCAACCCGGCCTCGGTCTACATGGACCTGCTGCGGCACGCCTTCGCACCGATCATCTACAACAAGCACCAGCCCGCGCACCAGTCCCTGCCGCCGCACCAGTGGACCTACGGCATCGCCTGGGCGGTCGGGATCTTCGTCATCGGATACGTCTTCTTCTGGAAGGCCGAGGAGGAGTACGGCCGTGGCTGACACCGACCTGAGCAAGCAGGACGCCGTGCCGGACACGATGGTGGCCCGCGAGCCCACCGTCGTCGTCGACGACGTGCACATCGTCTACCGGGTGCACGGCGCCGGCTCCGGCAAGGGCAGCGCCACCTCGGCGCTGAGCCGCATCATCAGCCGCAAGCGCGGCTCCGGCGTGCGCGAGGTGCACGCCGTCAAGGGCATCAGCTTCACCGCGTACAAGGGCGAGGCGGTCGGCCTGATCGGCTCCAACGGCTCCGGCAAGTCGACCATGCTGGCCGCCATCGCGGGCCTGCTGCCGACCGAGAAGGGCGGCATCTACACCAACGGCCAGCCCTCGCTGCTGGGCGTCAACGCGGCCCTGATGAACGAGCTCAGCGGTGAGCGCAACGTCGTCCTGGGCTGCTTGGCGATGGGGATGTCCCCGGCCGACGTGCGGGCGCGCTACCAGGAGATCGTCGACTTCTCCGGCATCAACGACAAGGGCGACTTCATCTCCCTGCCGATGCGCACCTACTCCTCCGGCATGGGCGCCCGGCTGCGCTTCTCCATCGCCGCCGCCAAGACCCACGACGTGCTGCTGATCGACGAGGCGCTGGCCACCGGCGACCAGGCCTTCCAGCAGCGCAGCAAGAAGCGGATCGAGGAGCTGCGCGGCTCCGCCGGTACGGTCTTCCTGGTCAGCCACGACAACAACTCGATCCGCGAGGTCTGCGAGCGGACCATCTGGATCGAGGCCGGCGAGCTGGTCATGGACGGCCCGACCGACGAGGTCGTCGGCCGCTACGAGCGCGGCGAGCGCCCGTAGCGAACCTCTGGCACCGAAGGGCCGGCCCCGGAACACTCCGGGACCGGCCCTTCGGCGTGCGCGGCTAGCCCGGGTGGCCCGCCGCCGCGGGGGTGAGCGCCACCGTGCGCCGGGCGGGGCGCTCTTCTCGGGCGCGGCGCGTGGTGTCAGGCTGGGGGCGCGGGGGCGGTGTGCCGTGCGTGACGCCCGCGCTCGGACGCGTGTCCGAGTCGGACCGGTGGTACCCAGCGGTGTAGAACGGGGGAGTGACTGCAGTGTCGGCTTCGGCCCAGCCCAGAGATACGCCGGTGAACCCTTCCACGGGACAGACCCTGGAGAAGGCGGGTGCGGAGAACTTCCCGGTCGCCCCCTTCTTCCTGCCCGCGGCCTGGCGCGACGACCTGATGGCCGTCTACGGCTTCGCCCGGCTGGTCGACGACGCCGGCGACGGCGACCTCGCCGACCCGGCCGCCACCGCCGCCCTGCTGGGGGTCGAAGAGCGGCCCCCCGCCACCCCTTCGGCCCAGTCCGGCCCGCCGAGCCCGGCGGAGGTCTCCTTCCGGCTCGCCCTGCTCCACGGACTGGAGCGCGACCTCGACCGGGTGTTCGAGACCGCGCTGCACCCCGCCGACGCCGAACGCCCCCGCCACCCGCTGTTCAGCGCCCTCGTCCCGCTGGTCGACAAGCACGGCCTCACCCCCGAGCCGTTCCGCCGTCTGATCGAGGCCAACCGGGTGGACCAGACCACCGCCCGTTACGCCACCTACGACGACCTGGTCGGCTACTGCACGCTCTCCGCCGACCCGATCGGCCGCCTGGTGCTGGCCATCGCGGGCGTCTCCACCCCCGAGCGGATCGCCCTCTCCGACGCCATCTGCACCGCCCTCCAAGTGGTCGAACACCTGCAGGACGTGGCCGAGGACCTCTCCCACGGCCGGATCTACCTCCCCACCGAGGACCTGGAACGCTTCGGCGTCTCCGAGGAGGAGCTCGCCGCCCCCGCCGCCACCGGCGCGGTCCGGGAACTGATCGCCTTCGAGGTCGAACGGGCCCGCACCCTGCTCGACCGCGGCGCACCATTGGTAGGTACGGTTCGGGGGAGGCTTCGACTGCTCCTGGCGGGATTCACCGCAGGCGGCTACGCGGCCCTGGCGGCCGTCGAGGACGCCGGGTACGACGTGCTCGCCCGGCAGGCGAAGCCGGACAAGCGCCGCCTCGCAGTGAAGGCGGCGGCCATCTTCGCGAAGGGAAGGTGAACGCCCGAGTGGCGGCATCACCACTGGCGTCGGCCCCGGTCATGGCGGCGTACCGGTACTGCGAGGCAGTCACCGGACTGCAGGCACGCAACTTCAGCTACGGCATCCGCCTGCTGCCCGAACCCAAGCGGCTGGCCATGTCGGCCCTGTACGCGCTGGCCCGCCGGGTGGACGACATCGGCGACGGCGACCTCCCGGCCGACCGCAAGGCCGAGGCCCTGGTGCGCACCCGGGAACTGGTGGACGAGGTCCGCTCCGGGGCGGTCGCCGAGGACGACACCGACCCGATCAAGGTCGCCCTGGCCGACGCGGCCAGGCGCTTCCCGATCCCGCTCGGCGGCTTCGACGAGCTGATCGACGGCGTGGAGATGGACCTCAAGGGCGCCGAGTACCAGACGTACGAGGAGCTCAAGGTCTACTGCCGCTGCGTGGCGGGCGCCATCGGCCGGCTCTCGCTGGGCGTCTACGGCTGCGAGGACCCGGAGCGCGGGGCGCAGTACGCGGACACCCTGGGCCTGGCCCTGCAGCTCACCAACATCCTGCGCGACCTGCGCGAGGACGCCCTGACCGGCCGTACCTACCTGCCCACCGAGGACCTGGTCCGGTTCGGCTGCGAGCAGGGCTTCGCCCTGCCCAAGCCCCCGGTCGGCGCCGACTTCACCGGACTGGTGGCGTTCGAGGCCGCCCGCGCCCAGGCCGCCTTCGAGGAGGGCCTGCGCCTGCTGCCCCTGCTCGACCGCCGCAGCCGCGCCTGCACCGCCGCGATGGCCGGGATCTACCACCGGCTGCTCGGCCGGATCGCCGCCGACCCGGAGTCGGTGCTGCGCGGCCGGGTGTCGCTCCCGGGCTGGGAGAAGGCGTACGTGGCGCTTTCCGGGCTCGCCGGGGGGCGTTCTTGATTCTCGCCACGGTTCTGTCACGCTGTGTCAGCGGGGAATCACATCCGGGTGGAGCCGTGTTGACCACGGTGCCGTCCACGACGGCGCCGGCCGCGAGCGGGCCGGCCACAGCGACCGTCGCCGGGCGGTCCGGCGACTGCGAGGGGGAGAGCCGATGACCGGGCGAGCCGATGCCGCGCGCCCGGCCGCCGTCGTGGTCGGCGGCGGTCTGGCCGGGATCACCACGGCCCTGCGACTGGCCGAGGCCGGCCACCGGGTCACCCTCGCCGAGGGGCGCCCCCGGCTCGGCGGCCTGGCCTTCTCGTTCCAGCGCGGCGACCTGACCGTGGACAACGGCCAGCACGTCTTCCTGCGCTGCTGCACTGCCTACCGCGGCCTGCTGGAGCGCCTGGGCGCCACCCGGATGACCCACCTCCAGGACCGGCTGGACGTCCCGGTGCTCTCCGTCACCGGCCCCGACGAGGCCCCGGTGCGCACCCTCGGCCGACTGCGCCGGGCCGGCCTGCCCGTCCCGCTGCACCTGGCCGGCAGCCTCGCCCGCTACCCGCACCTGTCCCCGGCCGACCGCGCCCGGGTGGTCCGCGGCGCGCTCGCCCTCAAGGGCCTGGACCTCGCCGACCCGGCGCTGGACGGGCTCTCCTTCGGCGAGTGGCTGCGCCGCAACGGGCAGAACGACGCCACCACGGCCGCGCTCTGGGAGCTGGTCGGCGTCGCCACCCTGAACGCCCGGGCCGACCAGGTGTCCCTGGCGCTCGCCGCGATGGTGTTCAAGACCGGACTGCTCTCCGACCCGGGAGCCTCCGACATCGGCATCGCCGCCGTCCCGCTGGGCGTGATCCACCACGACCGGGCGCTCGCCGAGCTGGAACGCGCCGGCGTGCGGGTCCTGCTCCGCGCCCGGGTCGCGGAGCTCAAGCCGGCCGCGCCCCAGCACGCCGTCCGGCTGGAGGGCGGCCAGTCGGGGAACGGCGAGCTGCTCACCGCCGACACCGTCGTGCTGGCCGGCGCCCAGGACACCGCGGCCGCCCTGCTGCCGCCGGGCGCCGTCCCCCACCGCCTGGAGGACTTCGGCACCACGCCGATCCTCAACGTGCACGTGGTCTACGACCGCAAGGTGCTGCGCCGGCCGTTCTTCGCCGCGCTCGGCAGCCCGGTCCAGTGGGTCTTCGACCGCACCACCCACTCCGGCCTGGCCGGTACGCCGATCGGCCGAGCCCACCCCGGCGCCCAGTACCTGGCGCTGTCCCAGTCCGCGGTCCAGGACGAGATCGACCTGCCGGTCGCCGAACTGCGCGACCGCTACCTGCCCGAGCTGGCCCGGCTGCTCCCGGCCGCCGCGGGCGCCGAGGTGCTGGACTTCTTCGTCACCCGGGAGCGCACCGCCACCTTCGACGGGGCGCCCGGCAGTGCCGCGCTGCGCCCCGGGGCCGCGACCGGGGTGCCCGGCCTGCTGCTGGCCGGTGCGTGGACCGCCACCGGATGGCCCGCGACCATGGAGGGCGCGGTGCGCAGCGGCCACGCCGCCGCCGACGCCGCGCTGGCCGCGGCCGGCGCCAGGGTGCCGGCGGACCGGGGCGACGGGCGGTGGCCCCGGTGACGGCGGGGCCCGCCGCCGGAGAGCCCGCGAGAGCCGACGGGCGTACCGTCGGCCCCATCGGCCGTACCGACACCGATCGCTGCGGCACCACCCGTGTCGACCCCGTCCGGGTCGACACCAGCCGCACCGACAGCACCCGGCCGCCCCGTGCGGTCCGGCAGCACGAGGGAGAGGGAACGCACGTGGAGTCACGCACCGGCTTCGCCGTCGGAGGCACGGCGCACGCCGAACCGGTCTCGGTGCCGGAGCTGCTGGCCCGCAGCCGGACGCTCTGCGCCCCGCCGCTACGGGCCACCGTCGCCCGTCTGGCCGCACCGATGGACACCGTCGCCGCCTACCACTTCGGCTGGATCGACCGGGACGGCACCCCGGTGGAGGGCGACGGCGGCAAGGCCGTGCGCCCCGCGCTGGCCCTGCTGTCCGCCCAGGCGGCCGGTGCGGCGCCCGAGGTGGGGGTGCCCGGCGGGGTGGCTGTTGAACTGGTGCACAACTTCTCCCTGCTCCATGATGATCTGATGGACGGTGACGAGACCCGCCGGCACCGGGCCACCGCCTGGACGGTCTTCGGTCCGGCCCAGGCGATCCTGGTCGGCGACGCCCTGGCGACGCTCGGCACGGAGGTGCTGCTCGACGCCGGGGAGACCGGCGGGGCGAGCCCCGTCGACGCCGCGCGCGCCGTCCGGCTGCTCACCACCGCGACCCGCAGACTGATCGACGGCCAGGCCATGGACGTCGCCTTCGAACAGCGCGACAGCGTCACCGTCGCCGAATGCCTGGAGATGGAGGGCGGCAAGACGGCGGCCCTGCTGGCCGCGGCCTCGGCGATCGGCGCCGTCCTGGCCGGGGCCGACGACAAGGTCTCCGGCGCGCTCCAGCGCTACGGCCACCACCTGGGCCTGGCCTTCCAGGCGGTGGACGACCTGCTCGGCATCTGGGGCGCGACCGAGGTCACCGGCAAGCCGCACTTCGGCGACCTGCGCCAGCGCAAGAAGTCCCTGCCGGTCGCGGCCGCGCTCGCCGAGGGCGGTGCCGCCTCGCGCCGGCTGGCCGAACAGCTCGCGGACCCGAAGGGCCGGGGCGAGGAGGGCGAGCCCGAGCTCGCCGCCCGAGCCGGGCTGATCGAGGAGGCCGGCGGCCGCGCCTGGACCCAGGAGGAGGCCCGCCGCCAGCACACGACTGCCCTCGCCGCCCTGGACGAGGTGCCCATGTCCGACGGGGTGCGCGAGCACTTCGTCGCACTCGCCGAATTCGTGGTGGTACGAGAGAGGTGACGTTACGTTGACAGCAACCGCGGACGGCCGGCTCGACCCTGAGTACGATCCCGAGCCGGTCGCGGTGGGCGACCGCCCCCCGACCCTGCTGGGTGCGGGGCGGTGGCAGCCCGAGGACACCGACCGGCCGCGGCCGGCCGGTGGGGCGGACCGGCAGCCCGGAGACGCGCGCGAGGCCCTCGCGCGCGCCACCACCCACCTGCTCTCGCTGCAGTCCTCCGAGGGCTGGTGGAAGGGCGACCTGGAGACCAACGTCACCATGGACGCCGAGGACTTACTGCTCCGGCAGTTCCTGGGCATCAGGACGGAGGAGCTGACCCGGGCCACCGCCGAGTGGATCCGCTCCCAGCAGCGGGAGGACGGCACCTGGGCCACCTTCCACGGCGGACCGGCCGAACTCTCCACCACCGTCGAGGCCTACGTCGCCCTCAAGCTCGCCGGCGACGACCCGGACGCCCCGCACATGCTGGCCGCCGCGCGCTACGTCCGCTCCGCCGGGGGCATCGCGGCCGCCCGGGTGTTCACCCGGATCTGGCTCGCGCTCTTCGGCTGGTGGCCCTGGGACCGGCTGCCCGAGATGCCGCCCGAGATCATCTTCCTGCCCAAGTGGCTGCCGCTGAACATCTACGCCTTCGGCTGCTGGGCCCGGCAGACCATCGTCCCGCTGACCATCGTCTCGTCCCACCGCCCGGTCCGTCCGGCCCCCTTCGCGCTCACCGAGCTGCACACCGACCCGGACCACCCGTACCCCGACCGGCCGCTCGCCCCCGCCACCAGCTGGGACGGCCTGTTCGAGCGCCTGGACAAGGCGCTGCACGCCTACCACCACCGGGCCTTCCGGCCGCTGCGCCGGCTCGCCGTCGCCCAGGCCTGCCGGTGGATCGTCGAGCGGCAGGAGGCCGACGGCTGCTGGGGCGGGATCCAGCCGCCCGCCGTCTACTCGCTGATCGCCCTGCACCTGGAGGGCTACGAGCTGGAGCACCCGGTGATGAAGGCCGGGCTCTCCTCCTTCGACCGCTTCACCGTGCACACCGAGGACGGCATGCGCTGGATGGAGGCCTGCCAGTCCCCGGTCTGGGACACCTGCCTGGCCACCATCGCGCTGGTCGACGCCGGGGTGCCGGCCGACCACCCGGCGCTGGTCTCCGCCGTCGACTGGATGCTCGGCGAGGAGATCCGCAAGCGCGGCGACTGGTCCGTCCAGCGGCCCGCCCTGCCGGCCGGCGGCTGGGCCTTCGAGTTCGAGAACGACACCTACCCCGACATCGACGACACCGCCGAGGTGGTGCTGGCGCTGCGCCGGGTCGCCCATCCGGACCAGGCCAGGGTCGACGCCGCGGTGGACCGGGGCGTGCTGTGGAACCTCGGCATGCAGTCCAAGAACGGCGCCTGGGGCGCCTTCGACGTCGACAACACCAGCCTGCTGCCGAACAAGCTGCCGTTCTGCGACTTCGGCGAGGTGGTCGACCCGCCGTCCGCGGACGTCACCGCCCACGTGGTCGAGATGCTCGCCGAGACCGGCCGGGCCCGGGACCCGCGCACCCGGCGCGGCGTCGAGTGGCTGCTGCGCCACCAGGAGGCGGACGGCTCCTGGTTCGGCCGCTGGGGCACCAACTACATCTACGGCACCGGCTCGGTGCTGCCCGCCCTGGTCGCGGCCGGCGTCCCGGACGAGCACCCGGCGATCCGCCGGGCGGTGCGCTGGCTGGAGGACCGGCAGAACGCCGACGGCGGCTGGGGCGAGGACATGCGCTCCTACGACGACCCGGCGCGCTGGGCCGGTCGCGGCGACTCCACCGCCTCGCAGACCGCGTGGGCGCTGATGGCGCTGCTCGCGGCGGGCGAGGGCCCGGACGGCCGGGCCAACCCGGCGGTGGAGCGCGGGGTCGAGTGGCTGGTGCGCACCCAGCTGCCCGAGGGCACCTGGGACGAGCCGCAGTTCACCGGCACCGGCTTCCCGTGGGACTTCTCCATCAACTACCACCTGTACCGGCTGGTCTTCCCGGTCACCGCGCTCGGCCGCTACCTCAACGGCAGCCCCGGGATGGTGCAGCCGGCCGGCACCCCGTCGATCGGGGCGGGGCGGTGACCACCGCCCCGCTGCTGGTGCTCTGCGCCCTGGGCCCCGAGGTGTGGGCCCTGCGCGGCGGTGACTGGCGCGGCGCGGCCGGCGGCTCCCCGGTCCTGGTGCGCACCGGGGTCGGCCGGCGGCGCGCCGGGACGGCCGTGCGGCGCGTGCTCGGCTGCGCCCCGGGCGGCTACGGCGCGGTGGTGGTGGCCGGCTTCGGCGCCGCCGTCGGGCCGGGCGTGGCGCCGGGCGAGGTGGTGGCCGCGGACGGCGTGCGCGACGCCGAGGGCCACCTCTACCCGGTCGGCTCCGGGCCGGAACTGGCCCGGGCGCTCAAGGAGCACGGTCTGACCGCGCACACCGGGGTGCACCACACCGCCGACCACGTGGTGCGCGGCATCGAGCGGCGCGCCCTGCACCTCCAGGGGGCGCTCGCCGTCGACATGGAGGCCGCCGCCGTCCTGGCCGCGCTGCGGGAGGTGCGCCCGGCGCTGCCCGTGGCCGTGCTGCGGGTGGTGGTGGACACCCCCGACCACGAGCTGCTCCGGCCGGGCACGCTCCCGGCCGGGGTGCGCGCCTGGCGCACCCTGCGGGCGACGGTACCCGCCCTGGTCGACTGGTACCGACAGGAGCTCGACACCCGCTCCGCAGTCCTGAACCACCCCACATCCTCGACGCTCCCCCAGGAGGCGAGCTAGCCATGGCCATGCCGTTGCGCCAGACCGTGCGGGTCGGCACCTACCTGATGCAGCAGAAGCTGCTCAAGCGAAGGGACAAGTTCCCGCTGATCGTCGAGCTGGAGCCGCTGTTCGCCTGCAACCTCGCCTGCGAGGGCTGCGGCAAGATCCAGCACCCGGCCGGCGTGCTCAAGCAGCGGATGCCCGTCGCCCAGGCGGTCGGGGCGGTCCTGGAGTCGGGTGCCCCGATGGTCTCGATCGCCGGCGGCGAGCCGCTGATGCACCCGCAGATCGACGAGATCGTCCGGCAGCTGGTGGAGCGCCGCAAGTACGTCTTCCTCTGCACCAACGCGCTGCTGATGCGCAAGAAGATGGACAAGTTCAAGCCCTCGCCGTACTTCACCTTCGCGGTGCACATCGACGGCCTGCGCGAGCGGCACGACGAGTCGGTGGCCAAGGAGGGCACCTTCGACGAGGCGGTGGCGGCGATCAAGGAGGCCAAGCGGCGCGGCTTCCGGGTCACCACCAACAGCACCTTCTTCAACACCGACACCGCGCAGACCGTCATCGACGTCCTGGACTTCCTCAACGACGAGCTGAAGGTCGACGAGATGATGATCTCCCCGGCCTACGCCTACGAGAAGGCCCCCGACCAGGAGCACTTCCTCGGCGTCGAGCAGACCCGGGAGCTGTTCCGCAAAGCCTTCGCCGGCGGCAACCGCAAGCGCTGGCGCCTCAACCACAGCCCGCTCTTCCTGGACTTCCTGGAGGGCAAGGCCGACTTCGAGTGCACCCCCTGGGGCATCCCCAACTACTCGCTGTTCGGCTGGCAGCGGCCCTGCTACCTGATGGCGGACGGCTACGTGCCGACCTACCGCGAGCTGGTCGAGAAGACCGACTGGAGCAAGTACGGGCGCGGCAAGGACCCGCGCTGCGAGAACTGCATGGCCCACTGCGGCTACGAGCCGACCGCTGTCCTCGCGACCATCGGCTCGCTCCAGCAGTCGCTGCGCGCCATCACCGAGACCGTCAGCTCCAACCGCGGGCGCTGAGCCGGGGCGGCGCCGCCCGCCACCGCAGCCGCTCCGTCCTGAGCTCCCGTCCGGCCCGGGCCCTCGTGCCCGGGCCGGCCCCGCCCCCCGCCGGGCGGAGGCACCACCGCTCCGAGTCGTGAGGTGTACCCGTGTCACTGCTCTCCCGCGTCACGTCCCCGGCCGAGCTGCGCAAGCTCCCCGCCGCCGACCTGCCGCTGCTCGCCGACGAGATCCGCGACTTCCTGATCGACGCCGTCACCCGCACCGGCGGCCACCTCGGACCCAACCTCGGCGTGGTGGAGCTGACCATCGCGCTGCACCGGGTCTTCGACTCCCCGTACGACCGGATCGTCTTCGACACCGGCCACCAGAGCTACGTCCACAAGCTGCTCACCGGCCGCCAGGACTTCTCCCGGCTGCGGATGAAGGGCGGGCTGTCCGGCTACCCCTCGCGGGCCGAGTCCGAGCACGACCTGGTCGAGAACTCGCACGCCTCCACCGCGCTCTCCTACGCCGACGGGCTCGCCAAGGCCGCCCAGCTGCTCGGCCAGCACGACCGGCACACCGTCGCGGTGATCGGCGACGGCGCGCTCACCGGCGGGCTCGCCTGGGAGGCGCTCAACAACATCGCCGAGGCCCGGGACCGGCCGCTGGTCATCGTCGTCAACGACAACGAGCGCTCCTACGCCAAGACCATCGGCGGCCTCGCCAACCACCTGGCCACCCTGCGCACCACCCAGGGCTACGAGCGCTTCCTCGCGCTCGGCAAGGAGGCGCTGCAGCGCACCCCGCTGGTCGGCCAGCCGATCTTCGACGCGCTGCACGGCGCCAAGAAGGGCTTCAAGGACGCCTTCGCCCCGCAGGGCATGTTCGAGGACCTCGGGCTCAAGTACCTCGGGCCGATCGACGGCCACGACCTGGGCGCGGTCGAGCAGGCGCTGCGGCAGGCCCGGAACTTCGGCGGCCCGGTCATCGTGCACTGCCTGACCGTGAAGGGGCGCGGCTACCGGCCCGCCGAACAGGACGAGGCGGACCGCTTCCACGCCGTCAACCCGATCGACCCGTACACCTGCCTGCCGATCTCGCCCAGCGCCGGGGTCTCCTGGACCTCGGTGTTCGGCGAGGAGCTGCTCGCGCTCGGTGCCGAGCGGCCCGACCTGGTGGCGATCACCGCGGCGATGCTCCAGCCGGTCGGGCTGGCGCCGTTCGCCAAGGCGTACCCGGCCCGGACCTTCGACGTGGGGATCGCCGAGCAGCACGCCGTCACCAGCGCGGCGGGCCTGGCCACCGGCGGGCTGCACCCCGTGGTGGCGGTCTACGCGACCTTCCTGAACCGGGCCTTCGACCAGGTCCTGATGGACGTCGCCCTGCACCGGCTGGGCGTCACCTTCGTGCTCGACCGCTCCGGGGTGACCGGCTCGGACGGGGCCTCGCACAACGGCATGTGGGACCTGTCGATCCTCCAGGTCGTCCCCGGACTGCGGCTCGCCGCGCCCCGCGACGCCGAGCAGCTGCGGGCCCAGCTGCGGGAGGCCGTCGCGGTCGAGGACGCGCCGACCGTGGTCCGGTTCCCCAAGGGCAACGTCGGGCCGGCCGTCCAGGCGGTCGAGCGGATCGGCGGAACGGACGTGCTGCTGCGCACCGGGCCGGCGCCGGAGATCCTGCTGGTGGCCGTCGGCGCCACCGCCTCCGCCTGCCTGGACGCGGCCCGGCTGCTGCTCGCCGAGGGCTTCACCGCGACCGTGGTCGACCCGCGCTGGGTCAAGCCGGTCGATCCGGCGCTGGTCGACCTCGCGGCCGGCCACCGGCTGGTGGTCACCGTCGAGGACAACGGCCGTACCGGCGGCGTCGGCTGGGCCGTCGCCCAGGCGCTGCGCGACGCCGACGTGGACGTCCCGCTGCGGGTGCTCGGTCTGCCGCAGGAGTTCCTCGGCCACGCCGGCCGCGGCGAGATCCTGGAGGAGACCGGCCTCACCGGCACCGGGGTCGCGGCCCAGACCGCCGTCTTCGCCAAGAACCTGCTACCGACCCGAGGAGCGAACCCGCGCCATGCCGGCTGACCCCGACCGCCCCGCCTTCGACCTCGCCGCCCTCCTCGCCGAGCGCGGTGGCGAGCGCTACGAGTTGCACAGCCGCCATCTCAACCCGCAGCTGCCGCGGATGCTCCACACCATCGGCTTCGACAAGTACTACGAGCGAGCGCGGGGCCAGTACTTCTACGACGCCGAGGGCAACGAGTACCTCGACATGCTGGCCGGCTTCGGCATCTTCGCGCTCGGCCGGCACCACCCGGCGGTGCGCTCGGCCATCCAGCAGGTGATGGACCTGGACCTGCCTGACCTGGTCCGCTTCGACTGCTCGCCGCTGCCCGGGCTGCTGGCCGAGCGGCTGCTGTCGTACGCGCCCGGGCTGGACCGGGTGTTCTTCGGCAACAGCGGCACCGAGGCGGTGGAGACCGCGCTGAAGTTCGCCCGCTACGCCACCGGCCGCAGGCGCGTCCTCTACGCCGACCACGCCTTCCACGGGCTGACCACCGGCTCGTTGTCCGTCAACGGGGAGAGCGGCTTCCGCAAGGGCTTCGACCCGCTGCTGCCCGACACCGCCATCCCGCTCGGCGACATCGGGGCGCTGGCCAAGGAGCTGAAGCGCGGGGACGTCGCGGCGCTGATCGTCGAGCCGATCCAGGGCAAGGGCGTCCAGGCGCCGCCGCCCGGCTGGCTGCGGGCCGCCCAGGCGCTGCTGCACGAGCACAAGGCGCTGCTGATCTGCGACGAGGTGCAGACCGGGATCGGCCGCACCGGCGAGTTCTTCGCCTACCAGCACGAGGAGGGCGTGCTGCCCGACCTGGTGTGCGCCGCCAAGGCGCTCTCCGGCGGGTACGTGCCGGTCGGGGCGACGCTCGGCAAGAGCTGGATCTTCGAGAAGGTGTACTCCTCGATGGACCGGGTGCTGGTGCACTCGGCCAGTTTCGGGTCCAACGCCCAGGCGATGGCGGCCGGGCTGGCGACCCTGGAGGTGATGCGCGACGAGAAGGTGGTGGAGAACGCCCGGCAGGTCGGCGACCGGTTCCGCGAGCGGCTGACGGCGCTGGTCGACAGGTACGAGCTGCTCGCCGAGGTGCGCGGCCGCGGGCTGATGATCGGCATCGAGTTCGGCCGGCCCAAGTCGCTGAAGCTGCGCACCGGTTGGACGGCCCTCCAGGCGGCGCGCAAGGGGCTGTTCGCGCAGATGGTGGTCGTCCCGCTGTTGCAGCGGCACCGGATCCTGACCCAGGTCTCCGGGGACCACCTCGAAGTGATCAAGCTGATCCCGCCGCTGATCATCACCGATCAGGACGTGGACCGGTTCGTCGACGCGTTCACCGAGATCATGGACGAGGCCCACCGGGGCAGCGGCCTGATGTGGGACTTCGGCCGGATGCTGGTGAAGCAGGCGGTCGGCAGCAGGTAACGCGCGGCGGAGTGGGAGGCCGGTCGGGCCGGCCTCCCACTCCGTGGGAGACACCGCGTCAGAGCTCGGTCCGGCGGCGCCGGACGACCACCACGAGATCGACGACGGCGAACAGGGTGAGCAGCCCGAGGGCGATCGCGAAGCCGGTGAGGGTGCCCCGGCTGGGGGCGCCGTCGACCGGGGAGGAGGCTGCCCAGAACGCGAAGCCGGCAGTGCCCAGCGCGAACAGCGGGGTGAAGGTCAGCGAGAGCAGGTAGCGGAGCTTGAGGTCGCTGCGGGCGGTGGCCGGCTCGGTGCCGCTGCGCCACCGCCGCGGGGTCGTGGTGCGCATGCTCGTTCACCTCCGGGCCGCGCTGGTGAGGGCTACGATTCCAGCGTACGTCCGAGGGGGAGAGCCGGGGAGGCACGATGACGGGGCCGGACGCCGTGGGAGCGGGCACGACGGGGGAGGACGCCGAGGGCTACGCGGGGCTGCGGACCGAGCGGGCCCGGGAGCTGGCCCGGCGGCACGGCTGGGCCTCGGTCCGGGTGCTGGAGCCCGGGCAGATGATCACCATGGAGTACCGGGAGGGGCGGCTGAACCTCGCGGTGCGGGAGGGCCTGGTCGAGCGCAGCTGGGAGGGGTAGGCCCGCTCGTGGGGGCGGAAGCGGTCGGGGCCGGGGCCTCTTCCGGGCTGCGGGGTCGGGCGGCGCGGCCGGGTTTCGGGGCCGGGAGGCGGTCGGCGGGGTCAGGTGGTGGGACTCAGCGTGCGAACCGTCGGTGCAGCCGCTGTTCGGCGACCGCGACCAGGGGCTCCAGCAGGGGCAGCGAGAGCAGTACCAGCAGCCCGGCGGCCCAGCCGGCCAGTACGTCGGAGACCCAGTGGGTGCCCAGGTAGACCGTGGTGAGGCCGATCGAGCAGGCGGTGACGGCGGCGATCACCGCGCCGGTGCGCCGCCAGCGGACGGCGAGGTAGGCGAGCACGCCCCAGGTCACCACGGCGTTGGCGGTGTGGCCGGAGGGGAAGATGGTGCCGCCGGAGAACAGCTCGGGGGAGCCGACGTACTGGGCGTAGTGCGGGCCGAGCCGGCCGGTGACGATCTTGACGGCGCCGACCGTGATGTTGAGCAGCAGCAGGGCGACCCCCATGACCAGCAGCGGGCGCAGCCGACCGAGGCGGCGGGCGCGCCAGACCAGCCAGGCGAAGGCGGCGATCGCGCTGGGTCCGCGCTGCCCGGCCACCACCCAGGTGTCGAGCAGCGGCTCCAGGCTCGGCCACCGCTCGTACGGGCGCAGCAGCCGGACCGACCAGTCGAGGTCGACCAGGTCGGTGTTGAGCAGGACGCCGGCCAGCACCAGCAGGTAGGCGGTGAAGGTGGCGGCGAAGAGGGCGGCCCGGCGGCGGCTCATCGGGGGCCAGCCGGGCTCGCCGCGGTCCGGGCCGGGGAGCTCCCGGCGGTCGGGAGCTCGGTGGGCGGTGCGGGCGGGAGCGCGGTCGGGGCCGGGGAGCTCCCGGCGGTCGGCGGTGCGGCGATCCGGCTCCTGTCGCGGAATGCGAGCGGCGGCGGTACTTCTGGATTGCACGGGGTGACCATACCCATCCCGCCGGGGCCATTCCGGAGGGAATTGTCATTTTCCCGGGAAATCGACAATTGCGTCCGCCCCGGGTGACCCGGGGAGTGATTTCCCCTATTCTCGGATCGAATGCCAGTGTGGTCTTCGAATGATTCTGCAAAAGCCTCGGTAAAGAAAACGGAGCGGGAGGCCGGTTCGCCCGGCTTCCCACCCCGTGGTAACCCTGTGTAGGTTCAGTGCTCAGTCGAGGGGGCCGCCCGCGACGTAGATCACCTGGCCGGAGACGAAGCCGGCGGCCTCGCCGACGAGGAACGAGATGGTGTTGGCCACGTCCTCGGGCTCGCCGACCCGCTGGACCGGGATCTGGGAGGCCGCGGCCCGTTTGAAGTCCTCGAAGTCCATGCCGACCCGGGCGGCGGTGGCCGCCGTCATGTCCGTGGCGATGAAGCCGGGGGCCACGGCGTTGGCGGTGATACCGAACTTGCCCAGCTCGATGGCCAAAGTCTTGGTGAAGCCCTGCAGGCCGGCCTTGGCGGTCGAGTAGTTGGCCTGGCCGCGGTTGCCCTGGGCGGACGAGGAGGACAGGTTGACGATGCGGCCGAAGCCGGCGTCCACCATGTGCTTCTGCACCGCGCGGGTCATCAGGAAGGCGCCGCGCAGGTGCACGTTCATGACCGTGTCCCAGTCGGACTCGGACATCTTGAAGAGCAGGTTGTCGCGCAGCACGCCCGCGTTGTTGACCAGCACGACCGGGGCGCCGAGCTCGGCGGCCACCCGGTCGACGGCGGCCTGGACCTGCTCGGCGTCCGAGACGTCGGCGCCGACGGCCAGCGCCCGGCCGCCGGCGGCCGTGATCCGGTTGACGGTGTCCTTGCCGGCGGCCTCGTCCAGGTCCAGGACGGCCACCGCGTAGCCGTCCGCGGCCAGTCGGACGGCGGTGGCGGCGCCGAGGCCGCGGGCGGCGCCGGTGACGACCGCCACCCGGGTGGCGGTGCTCTGCTCGGTCATGCTCGCTCTCGTCTCTCTCGGGGGTGCCTCCGGGGGAGTGCCCCCGGGAAGGGTGCCCATACCCTACCGGCGGGTAGGGGTGGCGGCCAGGGTGGAGAGGCCCAGGTGACGGTCGGTAAGGACCGACCGGTCGGCTTTCTGCTGAGAACGGGTTACTGCAAGGGTCTGGCAGCGCGTAAATATGCCAATGTTGCCGAACCTGCGTCTACTATCCGCCCCTGCCTGCCAGCAAGGGCCCGCCGTTTGTATAGTGTCCGCCAGCAGCCACCGGCTGCACGGCTGGAGCGCCCTCCCTCATAGCTGGACGCCCACTCGCCGTTACTGCCCCACCCGGGTGTCCCACACACACCGGGTGTGACATCGGGACGGATACATGGTGCTGGGGGAGATCCCGACAACCCGCGTGTCCGCGCGACTGCAGCAGTCGCCCGGACACCTCATTCGCGTTGCACAGCAGGTTCACACCCGTCTGTGGTCCGAGCACGTCGGAGCCGATCTCACGGCTCCGCAGTTCGCGGTCCTGCTGGTGCTCGCCCTCGAACCGGGCGCGGACCAGCGGACCGTCGGCGAGCGGGCCTCGCTCGACAAGGCCACGATGGCGGAGATGGTCGCGCGGCTGGTCCGCCGCGGCCTCGTGCTGCGACGGCGCGACCCGGCCGACGGCCGGCGCAAACTGCTCGCCCTCTCGCAGAGCGGCGCCCAGGCGGTGCGCGAGGCCACCGGAGGCGTGGTCCGCGTCCAGCGGGTGCTGTTCGAGCCGCTCACGCCGGACGAGCAGGTCGAAATCGTCCGGGTGATGGCCAAGATAGCCAGGCTGGAACCCGCGGCCGTGGCCGTCTTCACCGACGCGCGGCCGATACTGGACGCCCAGCGGGCGATCGGCTACCTGATCAGGGTCGGCCAGCAGGTGCACACCAAGCTCTGGTCCGAGCACGTGGGTGCGGAGCTGACGGCTCCGCAGTACGCCGTGCTGGACGCCCTGGAGCTGGAACCGGGCGCGGACCAGCGCACGGTCGGCGAGCTGGCCTCGCTGGACAAGGCCACGATGGCCGAGATGGTCAGCCGGCTGGTGCGCCGCGGTCTGGTGCAGCGTCGGCGCGACCCCTCGGACGGGCGGCGCAACCTGCTCTCGCTCTCGCCGGCGGGCCAGGACCTGCTGCACCGCTCGGCCGCCGGAGTGGCCGAAGTCCAGCGGCTGCTGCTCGCTCCGCTCGCGGAGGAGGAGCACGAGGTGGCGCTCGCGCTCATCGCCAAGGCGGCCAGGCTCTAGCCCAAGCTTTGGTAACAACAGCCAAAACGATTCACCAAGACTCCTGAGGCTCATGGCCGTCGGCATCGGCCGACCATCGGGGCCGGTGAATCCGGGCACACCGAAGTGCCGCTCGTCCCTGACCGGAACGAGCGGTACTTCGATATGACCGACGATCAGGAACGCGTCGGTGTCATTGCCGTTCCCGGGGGCGCCGGGCCACGTCGGCCCGCGCCCCCGCGGCGGTCATCAGTTCCAGTCGAACCCCTGCGGGTCCGGGCCGATCCGCTTGCCGGTGGCGACGCCGGCGATCGCCGCGACGTCCTCGGCGTCCAGCTCGAAGCCGGTGACGTCCAGGTTCTCCCGGATGCGGGACGGGGTGACCGACTTCGGGATGGCGATCACGCCGTTCTGCAGGTGCCAGCGGAGCACCACCTGGGCGACCGTGCGGCCGTGCTTCTCGGCGATCTTCGCCAGCGCCGGCTCGGCCAGCAGCTCCTTGCCCTGGCCCAGCGGGCTCCACGCCTCGGTGGCGATGCCGTGCTCGGCGTGGAAGGCGCGCAGCTCCTCCTGCGGGAAGTACGGGTGCAGCTCGACCTGGTTCAGCACCGGGACGACCGAGGCCTCGTCCAGCAGGCGGGTCAGCTGCTCGGGGCCGAAGTTGGACACGCCGATCGACTTGACCCGGCCGCCCTCCTTCAGCTGCTCCAGGGCCTTCCAGACGTTCAGGAAGGTGCCGTGCATCGGGCGCGGCCAGTGGATCAGGTACAGGTCGAGGTAGTCGAGGCCGAGCTTCTCCAAGGAGGCGTCGAACTCGCGCAGCACCGCGTCGCGGCCCTGCTCGCCCGACCAGTCGCGGGTGCCCGAGTTCCACAGCTTGGTGGTGACGTAGAGGTCCTCGCGGGCGAGGCCGCCCGCCAGTGCCTCGGTGACGGCCGCTCCGGTGCCGGCCTCGTTCTCGTACACCGCGGCGGTGTCGATGGAGCGGTAGCCCGCCTCGATCGCCGTGCGGACGGCGGGGGTCGCCTCGGCGTCCGGCACCTGCCACACGCCGAAGCCGAGCTGCGGGATCTTGGCGCCGTCGTTCAGGGTGACGCTGGGGATGTTGCTCACGGGGAAGGGGTGCCTTCCTGGTCGTCCGTTGGGTCCAGAGGGGGCAACTGGTGCCCCGGCACGATTGTTCCCGCCGTTCGGACGAATCTTTGGCGAAGCTTTACGACGGCGTGGCGTGCGCCGGGGCCGGGCTCCCGGGTGGTGCGCCGGGGAGCGGGGCGGGGTGCGACGGGAACGCGCCGGGCTCGGCGGAAAACCTGTTGCGTGGATCACAGCGGGCTTGGCAGGCTCGCGGACATGACCTCCTGAGACCTGGGTCCTTCGTACCCCTCCACCGCCCGTCCGACCTCCCGGCCGGACGCGTCGCCGTCGCCGCGCCGCCGCGCCGCGCCTGCGGGTGCCCGTTCCCCCGTGACTTCGGAGCGCCCGGATCTCCCCCTCCTCCCGCACCTCCTGCACACCTCGCAGCCCCCGCACCCTTCGCACCCCCCGTATCGGAGTGTCATGCCGCTCACCCCACTGCCGCTGGCCGACCCCGGCAGTCCCGACCTGTCCTCACCGCTGGCCTTCCTGCGCTGGCTGCAGCGCGCCCAGCGGCGCGGGCAGGTCCGCGCCACCTGCTGGGCGCTGCTGGAGATGGGCGCCCAGGCCGCGCTGCCGGTGCCCCTCGGGCGCGGCGTGCAGGCCGCCGTCGACGGTGACGCCGGCGGGATCTGGCGGGCCGGCGCGGTCGCGCTGCTGCTGGCCGCCATCGCCTCGCTCGGCACCGTGCTGCTGCACCGTCAGGCGGTCTGGAACTGGATCCACGCCGCCTGTCACGTGCGGCAGTTGGTGGCCGGTCAGGCCTCGCGCCTCGGTGCCGGGCTGTCCCGGCGGATCGCCACCGGCGAGGTGGTCGCGGTCGGCAGCGGGGACGTCGAACGGATCGGCTGGTACGTCGAACTGGTCGCCCGGGTGCGGGCCGCGGTGATCGTCTGGCTGGCCGTCAGCGCGGTGGTGCTGGTGGTCGAGCCGGTGCTCGGGATCGGAGTGCTGCTCGGCGTCCCGGTGCTGGCCGCCTCGGTCTGGCCGCTGATCGGGCCGTTCGAGCGGCGCTACGAGAAACAGCGCGAACTCGGCGGCAAGGCGACCGAGCTGGCCGCCGACACGGTGGCCGGGCTGCGGGTGCTTCGCGGCATCGGCGGCGAGGAACTGTTCCTGGAGCGGTACCGGGCGGCCTCCCAGAAGGTCCGTGCGGCGGCGGTCCGCTCGGCCCGGCTGTGGTCGCTGATGCAGGCCCAACAGGTGCTGCTGCCAGGCCTGTTCGTGGTCGGGGTGACGTGGTACGGCGCCCGACTGGCGGCCGCCGGCGAGCTCGGCGTGGGCACCCTGATCGCGGTGTACGGCGCGACCGCCTTCCTGGCTGCGCCGCTGCGGATCCTGGGCGAGGCGGCGCACGCCTGGAGCGTCGCCCGGGTCTCCGCCGCGCGGGCCGTGCGGGTGCTCTCGCTCAGCCGGACCAGTGGCGAGGCGGACGGCGTGCTGACCCGGCCGGGCCGGTCCGACCTGCACGACCCGGCCACCGGGCTGACCGCCCGGGCCGGCGAACTGACCGCGGTGGTCTGCGGGGACCCGGACTTCGCCGGGGCGCTCGCCGAGCGGCTCGGCGGCCACGTCCCGCTGGCCGAGGGCGAACAGGCCCAGCCCTCGGTGCGGCTCGGCGGCACGGAGCTGGACACCGTGCCGCTGGCCGAGGCCCGGGCGGCGGTGCTGGTGCACGACAAGGAGCCGGTGCTGCTCTCCGGCACGCTGGCCGAGCTGCTGGACGTCCCGTCCTCCGGCCGGGTCCCGGTCGCCGAGGCGCTCGCCGCGGCCCGCTCCGAGGACGTGCTGGAGGCGCTGGTGGACGGCTCGCCGGACTGCGCGGGCGACCCGATGCTCGCCCGGATCACCGAACGCGGGCGCTCGCTCTCCGGCGGGCAGCGCCAGCGGCTCGCGCTGGCCCGCGCCCTGCTGGCGGACCCGCCCGTCCTGGTGCTGGACGAGCCCACCAGCGCGGTGGACGCCCACACCGAGTCCCGGATCGCCGCCGGCCTGCGGGACACCCGGGCCGGGCGCACCACGGTGGTGTTCGCCACCAGCCCGCTGCTGCTGGACCAGGCCGACCGGGTGGTGCTGCTGCGCGGGGGCCGGGCGGTCGCGGCCGGGCGGCACCGCGAGCTGATGCGCACCGAGCCGGCCTATCGGGCCGTGGTCACCCGGGACGAGGAGGCGGCGCCGGTATGAGCGGTGTCGGTAACAGCAGCGTCGGTACGAGGGGCGTCGTGATGGGCGGCGCCGCCATCAGCACCACCGGTGCTCCCACCGCCGGAGAGAGCGCCACCGTCAACCGTCGGGCCCCGCACGCGAGGAGTACGTCATGAAGCCCCCCGTCCATCAGGAGCAGGGGCCGACCACCACCCTGCCGGTCGGCACCCCGGCCGCCGTGCGCGGGTACCTGGGGGTGCTGGCGCGGCGGCACCGGGGCGGGTTCGCCGCGGTGGTGTCGCTGCACTCGATGGCCACCCTGGCCGGGCTGGTCGGGCCCTGGGTGCTCGGCAGCCTGGTCGAGTCCCTGGCCACCGGCACCGCCGGCGCCACCATCGCGGTGGCAATCGGCTGGTACCTGCTGGCGCTGGCGGTGCAGTCCGCCTTCACCGGCTGGTCGCGGATGCGCGGGGCGGTGCTCGGCGAGCGGGTGCTGGCCGACCTGCGCGAGGACTTCCTGGTCCGCTCGGTCGCGCTGCCGACCGGCGTGCTGGAACGCGCCGGCACCGGGGACCTGGTCTCGCGCGGCACCACCGACATCGACCGGCTGGACAAGTCGGTGCGCGAGGCGGTGCCCGAACTCGCCGTCGCGGTCGTCTCCTTGCTGCTGGTGCTCGGCGCCCTGCTGGTCACGTCCCCGCTGCTCGCGCTGACCTCGCTGGTCGGGCTGCCGCTGCTGCTGGCCAGCTCCCGCTGGTACTTCCGGCGTGCGCCGCAGTCCTACCGCAACGAGGCGGCCGGGTACGCGGCGGTCAGCAACGTGCTGGCCGAGACGGTGGACGCCGGGCGGACGGTCGAGGCGCTGCGCCTGGGCGAGCAGAGGGTCCGGCTGACGGACCGCAAGCTGCGCGAGTGGCTGGCCTGGGAGCGCTACACCCTGTGGCTGCGCTCGGTCTGGTTCCCGACCGTCGACGCCGTCTACACCTCGGCGGTGCTGGTCACCCTGGTGGTCGGCGGGCTGTTCACCCTCAAAGGTTGGCTCTCCGTCGGCCAGTTGACCACCGGCGTGTTGTACGCCCAGATGCTCACCGGCCCGGTGGACCTGATCCTGCGCTGGTACGACGAGCTGCAGATCGGGCAGGCCTCGTTGGCCCGGCTGGTCGGCGTGCACGAGGTGCCGGAGCACGAGGGGGACGAGTCGGCCCGCCCGGACGGCCGCCGGGTCGAGGCCCGGGACGTCCGCTTCGGCTACCGCGAGGGCGCGGACGTCCTGCACGGCATCAGCCTGGACGTCGCCCCGGGCAGCCGGGTCGCGCTGGTCGGCCCGTCCGGGGCGGGCAAGTCCACCCTCGGGCGGCTGCTGGCCGGGATCTACGCGCCCGGCCGGGGCAGCGTCACCCTCGGTGGGGCGGCGCTGTCCCGGATGCCGGCCGAGCGGGTGCGGGCGGAGGTCGCCCTGGTCAACCAGGAGCACCACGTGTTCGTCGGCACCCTGCGGGACAACCTGCGGCTCGCCGCGCCCGGGGCGGACGACACCGAACTGCGCTCCGCGCTGGACGCGGTGGACGCCGGGTCCTGGGTGGACGCCCTCCCCGAGGGGCTGGACACCGAGGTCGGCTCCGGCGGCACCGCGCTGACCCCGCCGCAGGCGCAGCAGCTCGCCCTGGCCCGGCTGGTGCTGGCCGATCCGCACACCCTGGTGCTGGACGAGGCCACCTCGCTGCTGGACCCGCGGGCCGCCCGGCACCTGGAGCGCTCGCTGTCCCGGGTGCTGGAGGGCCGCACGGTCATCGCGATCGCCCACCGGCTGCACACCGCGCACGACGCGGACGTGATCGCGGTGGTCGAGGGCGGGCGGATCAGCGAGTACGGCAGCCACCCGGAGCTGGTCGCGGCCGGCGGCCCGTACGCGGCGCTCTGGCGCTCCTGGCGGGACGAACGCTAGCGGGCGGCAGCGCGGGCATCGGACGGCCGGCGTCGGGCGCGCGAGTCCGACGCGGGTTCGAAACCCGCACGGGGCCGGATTGCCCCGTGCGGGTTACTCCCTTGCCCGCAAGGGCGCGTAACCGGGCAAATCGTCGGCCCGGACAGCAGACTGCTGCGGTGACCAAGACTTCAGACGGCTCGTCCCGGGCGCAGCGCAGCGAGATCGGCGGGATCCCCACGCGGTACATCGGGATCGGCGTCATCGTGATCCTCGCGGTGTGGTTCCTGTTCGCCAACCTCGACAAGGTCAAGATCCAGTTCTGGGTGTTCACCGTGACCGCGCCGCTCTGGATCGCGCTGCTGGCGACGCTGGTCGCCGGCGGCGTGCTGGGCTGGCTGCTGAAGGGGCGGCGCGGCCGGTGACCACCGCCCCCGAACCGGCCTCGACCGGTTCCCCGGCCTTCGTCCCGCTGATCGAGATGCGCGGGGTCAACAAGCACTTCGGCGAGCTGCACGTGCTGCAGGACATCGAGCTGACGGTCGGCCGAGGCGAGGTCGTCGTGGTGATCGGCCCGTCCGGCTCCGGGAAGTCCACGCTCTGCCGGGCGATCAACCGGCTGGAGCCGATCGAGCGCGGCACCATCCTGATCGACGGTCAGCCGCTGCCCGAGGAGGGCAAGGGGCTGGCCATGCTGCGTGCCGAGGTCGGCATGGTGTTCCAGTCCTTCAACCTGTTCGCGCACAAGACCGTGCTGCAGAACGTCTCGCTCGCCCAGATCAAGGTCCGCGGCCGCGCCAAGGCCGAGGCGGAGGCCAAGTCCCGCGCGCTGCTGGAGCGGGTCGGCCTGGCATCCCAGGCCGACAAGTACCCGGCCCAGCTCTCCGGCGGCCAGCAGCAGCGGGTCGCGATCGCCCGCGCCCTGGCGATGGACCCCAAGGCGCTCCTGTTCGACGAGCCGACCTCGGCCCTCGACCCCGAGATGATCAACGAGGTGCTGGACGTGATGCGCCAGCTCGCCAGCGAGGGCATGACGATGGTCGTGGTCACCCACGAGATGGGCTTCGCCCGGGCCTCGGCGAACCGGGTGGTGTTCATGGCCGACGGCCGGATCGTCGAGGACCGCGCCCCGGAGGCCTTCTTCGGCGCCCCCGAGAGCGAGCGCGCCAGGGACTTCCTGTCCAAGATCCTGAAGCACTGAGGGCGGCGCCGTGAACCGTATGACGACGCTCGCCGCGCGGGCGCGCGGACGCCTGACCGCCGCCGCCCTGCTGCTCGCGGTGCTGGCAACCGGCTGCGGCAAGGCCGGCACCCCGCCGCCCAAGGGCCCCCAGCCCAGTTCGCTGCCCAGCTACCAGGTGCAGGACGCCTCCTCGATCACCGGTTCGTCGACCCTGGACGCGGCCCGCGGCCGCGGCCACCTGGTGGTCGGCGCCAAGGAGGACCAGCCGTACCTGGGCCAGAAGAACCCGGCCACCGGCGTGTACTCCGGTTTCGACATCGAGATCGCCAAGATGGTCGGCGCCTCGCTGGGCTTCCCGCCGGAGAAGATCCAGTTCAAGACCATCGCTTCGGCCAACCGCGAGACCGCGCTGCAGAACGGCCAGGTGGACTACTACGTCGGCACCTACACGATCAACGACAACCGCAAGAAGCTGGTCGGTTTCGCCGGTCCGTACTTCATCGCCGGGCAGTCGCTGCTGGTGCGCAAGAACGACAACAGCATCCACGGCCCGCAGGACCTGAACGGCAAGAAGGTCTGCTCGGCGGCCGGCTCGACTCCGTACCAGCGCATCCAGTCGCAGTACCCCAAGGCGCACCTGATCGGCTACGACACCTACTCGGCCTGCGTGGACAACCTGATCACCGGCCAGGTCGACACCGTCACCACGGACAACGCGATCCTGCTGGGCTACGCGGCCAAGGTCCCGGACGAGCTCAAGGTGGTGGGCCCGCTGTTCTCGACCGAGCCGTACGGCATCGGCACGCCGAAGAACGACACCGTGCTGCGCGGGGCGCTGAACGACGCGCTGGCGCACCACGAGCAGAACGGCGACTGGAAGAAGGCCTTCGACGCGACCCTGGGCCTGTCCGGGGAAGCCGCGCCCACCCCGCCGCCGATCAACCGGTACTGAGAGGGCCGCGCCGTGAAAACGCTGACCGACAACTGGTCGACCTACTGGGACGGCTTCCTCGGCACGCTCTCGCTGTTCGCGGTGAGCGCCGTGCTGTCGCTGCTGCTGGGCGTGCTGATCGCGGGCTTCCGGGTCTCGCCGGTCCGGCCGCTGCGGGTGTTCGGGACGGTGTGGGTGACGCTGCTGCGCAACACGCCGCTGACCCTGCTGTTCTTCATCGTGGTGCTGGGGCTGCCCCGGTTCGACATCACGCTGCCCTTCTACACCTTCGCCGTGCTGGCGCTCGGCTGCTACACCTCGGCCTTCGTCTGCGAGGCGATGCGCTCGGGCATCAACACGGTGCCGGCCGGGCAGGGTGAGGCGGCCCGCAGCCTGGGGATGAGCTTCGGGCAGACGATGGGCCTGGTGGTGCTGCCGCAGGCGTACCGCTCGGTGGTGGCGCCGCTGGGCAGCGTGATGATCGCGCTGGCGAAGAACACGGCGATCGCCGGTTCGTTCAGCGTCACCGAACTGCTGGGCACCTACCGGACCATCAACGAGCTGGGCTACAGCATCATCTGGACCTTCGTCTGGATCGCCGTCGGCTACCTGATCATCACCCTGGCCATCAGCGCCGTCTTCAACCTGCTGGAACGACGAGTGGCGGTGTCCCGATGACGGTCGAATCCTCGGCGCTGTACGACATCCCCGGCCCGAAGGCGCTGGCCCGGCACCGGCTGTACGGCGGGATCGCGCTGGTGCTGATCGCGGCGCTGATCGGCTGGGTCGTCTACATGCTGTTCCACACCAACCAGTTCACCTACGCCAAGTGGGAGCCCTTCGAGTACCGGGGTGTGCAGGACCTGCTGCTGCGCGGGCTGGGCAACACCCTCCGGGCCTTCGGCTGGACGGTGCTGTTCGCGCTGCCGTTCGGTGCGCTGTTCGCGGCCGGGCGGCTGTCCGACCACCGGGTGGTGCGCTGGTTCTCCACGCTGGTGGTGGAGTTCTTCCGGGCCATGCCGGTGCTGGTGATGATCTTCTTCGTGTTCGTCGCCCTCAAGGTGCAGCCGCTGTGGGCGCTGGTGGCCGGACTGGTGCTCTACAACGGCTCGGTGCTGGCGGAGGTGTTCCGGGCCGGCGTGCTCGCGGTGCCCAAGGGGCAGCGGGAGGCGGCGTACGCGCTGGGCATGCGCAAGACCCAGGTGATGACCTACGTCCTGGTGCCGCAGGCCAACCGGGCGATGCTGCCGGCCATCATCAGCCAGCTGGTGGTCGCGCTCAAGGACACCTCGCTGGGCTTCCTGATCACCTTCGAGGAGTTCCTGCACGCGGGGAAGCTGATCGCCACCAACCTGGACTACGACCTGCCGTTCATCCCGGTGGTGATCGTGATCGCGCCGATCTACATCGGGATGTGCCTGCTGCTGTCCTGGCTCGCCCGCTGGGTCGAGCGGCGCAGCCGGCGCAGTCCGAGCGTGCGGGGCGGGGCGCCGGTGGCCAAGGCGGGGGTCGCACTGGGGCTGCCGCCGTCGGCGCAGTGAGGCCGGGGCGCCCGCAGCGCTGGGAAGGGTGGTTCGGGACTGAACCATAGGTGCGGATGGGGTCGAGGTCGGGACCTCCAAATTCCTCTTATGATTGCGAGGGCAGGCGGCAGACGACCGGGTGGAGGGGCCATGGAGCCGGTGTTCGACTCGCGGCACATCAGGACGTTCCACGAGGTCGTCCGGGCCGGTTCCTACTCGGCCGCGGCCCGGGAACTCGGCTACACCCAGCCGGCGATCACCCAGCAGATGAAGGCCCTCGAACGCACAGTCGGCGTCCCGCTGTTCACCCGCGCCGGGCGAGGCCTGCGGCTCACCGAGGCCGGCGAGGCGCTCTCCCGACACGCCGAGCTGATCCTCGGCAGCCTCTCCGCCGCCCAGCAGCAGCTCGCCGCGCTCGCCCGGCTGCGCGCCGGGCGGGTCCGGGTCTGCGCCTTCCCCAGCGCCAACGCCACCCTGATACCCGAGGCGATGGCCCGGCTGCTCGCGGATCACCCCGGCGTCCGGGTCGAGCTGCTGGAGGCCGAGCCGCCGGACTCCGTCCAGCGGCTGCTGCGCGGGGAGTGCGACATCGCGCTGGCCTTCCGCTATCCGGGTGCGGCGACCGAGGTGCCGGACGGCCTGGACGAGATCCCGCTGATGGAGGACCTGCTCACGGTGCTGCTGCCGGTCGGGCACCCGCTCGGCCGTCGGCACGCCGTCCGGCTGGCCGACCTCGACGGCGAGCGCTGGATCGCCGGCTGCCCGCGCTGCCGGGCCAACCTGCTGCACGTCTGCGCCGAGGAGGGCTTCGCGCCCGACATCGTGTTCTCCACCGACGACAACCTCGCGGTGCAGAGCCTGGTCGCCGCCGGGGTCGGGATCGCGCTGATGCCCGCGCTGGTGCTCTCCTTCATGTGCCACCGCAAGGTCACCGGGCGGGCGGTCGAGCCGCACCTGCGGCGGCAGGTGAGCGCGTACGTGCTGCGCGAGCACCGGCGGATCCCGGCCACCGGGCTGGTGCTGGACCACCTGCGGCAGGCGGCGGCGAGCCGGGTCGGGTGCTGATCCCGGGGCCGCGTCGCGATCCATAAGCGCCAGTGGGGGTAATGCTTAGAAACCCTCGTTGGACGTGATAGGTCGCTTGGTCCGAACCTGCTGGCATGACACCCCCAGCCACGGTCGGCAGCGACCGGCTCACCGAGCGGATGACCGCACTGGTCAGTGAGATCCGCGCGGTCGTGGACCGCGGACTGCCACCCGAACTCACCGCGTACCTGGTCGGCGAACGCCTCGCCCCGCACCTGCTCGCCGCCCCCGACGGACCCGACTCGCTGCTCACCCCCGCCCAGTGCGAGGGTGACCCGCAGCGCTACCGCCAGCACGTCCTGCACGCCGAGGACGACGGCAGCTTCTCCGTCGTCGCCCTGGTCTGGCTGCCCGGACAGCAGACCCCGATCCACGACCACGTCTCCTGGTGCGTGGCCGGTGTCCTCCGCGGCCAGGAGAGCGAGACCCGCTACCGGCTGATCTCCGACGGGCGCGGCTCCCGCCTGGTCGAGACCGAGCACGTGGCCGGCCCGGCCGGGACGGTGGCCGCCTTCGCCCCGCCCGGCGACATCCACCTGGTGCGCAACGCCTGCACCACCACCGCGATCTCCATCCATGTGTACGGCGCGGACGTCTCCCGGCTCGGCACCAGCATCCGGCGGGTCTACCGGCTCCCCGCCGACCAGGAGCGGTGAGCGGCGGCGTGGCACTCACCCTCCGGGAGCGGGCCACCCGCACCCGCTCCCTCCCCCCGCTCGGCGGGGACGCCCCCGGCCTGCTGCTCGCGGCCGCCGGGGTGGCCGCCGCGATCGCCGTCCACGCGGCCGTCCCCGCTGTGCCCAAGCTCACCGCCGCCGTTGTGCTCGGCATGGCGGCGGCCCACCTGCCCGGGCTGCGCCCGGTGGTCCGCGGGGTCGCCAGGTCCGGGCTGTCCACGGCCGGGAAGCGGCTGATGCGGCTCGGGATCGTCCTGCTCGGGCTCAAGCTCGGCCTGGACGACGTGCTCGGCCTCGGCTGGGCCACCGTCGCCATGGTGCTCACCGTGGTCGCGGCCACCTTCGCCGGCACGCTCTGGCTGGGCCGCCGGCTCGGACTGCCCGGAGACCAGCCGCTGCTGGTCGCCACCGGGTACTCGATCTGCGGGGCCTCGGCGATCGGCGCGGTCAGCCAGGCGGCGGGCAGCGAGGAGGAGGACGTCGCCTCCTCGGTCGCGCTGGTCACCCTGTGCGGGACCCTGGCGATCGCCGTACTCCCTTTGCTGCAGCACCCGTTGGGGCTCGGCGAGCTCGAGTTCGGGCGCTGGGTCGGGGCGAGCGTGCACGACGTCGGGCAGGTGGTCGCCACCGCGCAGACCGGCGGCCCCGGCGCGCTGCGCGAGGCCGTGCTGGTCAAGCTGATGCGGGTGGTGCTGCTGGCGCCGCTGGTCGCCGGCGTGGCCGTGGTGGCGCGGCGCAACCTGCGCAGCGCGCGCCGGGCGGCCGGGGACGGCGCGGCGAAGAGCGGCAGCCGGCCGCCGATCGTGCCGCTGTTCGTGGCCGGATTCCTGGCGATGATCGTGCTGCGGACCACCGGGGTGCTCCCCGCGCGGGCCCTCGCCCTGGCCGGGGACGCGCAGGAACTGCTGCTGGCCGCCGCGCTGTTCGGGCTCGGCAGCGCGGTGCACCTGCCGACCATGGCGAAGACCGGCGGGCGGATCGCGCTGCTCGGGCTCGGTTCCTGGGTGGTGGTCGCGGGCGTGTCGTACGCGGGGGTGCTGCTCACGACGTGAGCGGTGCGGCCGGTGCGGCGGTGCGACCGACCGGCGAGATCGCGTGGGCGGGCCGGGCTCCTTCGGGGTCCGGCCCGGCCCGTTCACCGGCCGGTTCACCGGCCCGGTCCGCGGCGGGACTCGGTTATTGTCGGGCGGGTGATCGCCCCACGGGGCGAAGCTGCCGCCGAGCCCACCGAGGAGGAACCATGACCACCGCACTGCCCGAACGGGACGGCCACGAGGCCGTCGTCACGCTCGACCGGCGGGAGGGCCCGTTCGGCGAGGTGGTACTGCGGCGGCGCGGACGGCACTACGAGATCATCGCCAACGGCTGCTTCCTGATGGACACCGCCGACGGGCGCTCCGAGCGCCTGCTGGTCCAGGCGGCCCTGGACGAGTTGGACCGCACCAGCGCCGCCGTGACCGCGCCGTCCGTGCTGATCGGCGGACTCGGGGTCGGCTTCTCGCTCGCGTACGCGGCGGCCGAGCCGCGCTGGGGGCGGATCGCCGTCGTCGAGCGGGAGAGCGCGATCATCGACTGGCACCGCTCCGGCCCGCTGGGCGGCTTCTCCGACGGCGCGCTGGACGACGAGCGGGTCTCGGTGATCCACACCGACCTGCTGGACCACCTGGCCGCGGCCGACGGCGAGCGCTACGACGCGCTGTGCCTGGACATCGACAACGGGCCGGACTGGACCGTCACCGACTCCAACGCCGGCCTCTACGGTGCGGACGGGCTCGCGGTGCTGTGGCACCGGCTGCGGCCCGGCGGGGTGCTGGCGGTGTGGAGCGCCCAGCCGTCGGCGGCCTTCGAGGAGGCGCTGCGGGCCGCGGGGTTCTCGGACGTCGCCACCGAGGAGATCCCGGTCAGCCGGGGCGTTCCGGACGTGGTGCACCTGGCGCGGCGGGCCGGCTGAACCGGGGCGCCGCGCAGGCCGGTTGAAGACGGTCGGCGGGGCCGGCAACCGGCGCTGCTAGCGTGGGCGGCCGCGGTGCACCAGTGCGGTCGAGCGGGCGGTGGTGGTTGTGGTGGGGAACGGTTCGCCTTCGGAGCGGATCACGGACGAGCTCCGACGACGGATCGTGGCGGGGGAGTTGGAGCCGGGCACCCGGGTGCCCTCGACGCGGCGGATCATGCAGGAGTGGGGCGTGGCGATGGCCACCGCGACCAAGGTGCTGAGCCGGCTGCGGGAGGACGGGCTGGTGCGGGCCCTCCCGGGAGTGGGGACGGTGGTGGCGGACCGGGCGGCGGCCGTGGCTGCTGTTCCGGCGGCTCCGGCTGCGAACCCGGCTCCTGGCGAGGCTCCGGTTTCCGGCGCGGCTGCGGTTTCCGGCGCGGCTGCGGTTTCTGGTGCGGCTGCGGTTTCTGGTGCGGCTGCGGTTTCTGGTGCGGCTGCGGCGGGCGGGCGGCGGGGGAAGGGCGGGGAACGGGAGCTCGGCCGGGAGCGGATCGTCGCGGTGGCGGTCCGGGTGGCCGACACCGAGGGCCTGGCGGCGCTGTCGATGCGTCGGGTCGCGACCGAGCTGGGTGTGGCGACCATGTCGCTCTACCGCCATGTGCCCGGCAAGGACGAGCTGTTGCGGCTGATGTTGGACAAGGTCTTCGGCGAGCAGCCGCCTCCCGAGGCGTCGGCGCCGGACTGGCGGACGGGGCTGGACGGGATCGCGCGGCTGCAGTGGCGGATCTACCGGAGCCACCCGTGGCTGGCCGCCACGATGTCCTTCACCCGGCCGGTGCTGGCGCCCGACGCGGCGCTGCACACCGAGCGGTCGATCGCGGCGCTGGCCGGGACGGGGCTGAGCATGGCGGAGATGGCCCAGGCCTCGGTCAGCCTGGCGGCCTTCACCTGCGGCCTGGCGGTCCACTTCGAGCGGGAGGCGCAGGCCGAGCAGGACAGCGGGATGTCCGCGGACGAATGGATGGACCGGCTGGACGACCAGGACCACGACCGGCTGATGGCGGACCCGGAGCGGTTCCCGATGTTCGACGCGCTGAACCGGGGGCCGGAGATCGACATGAGCCTGGACGCGCTGTTCGAGTTCGGGCTGGCACGGATGCTGGACGGGGTGGGGGCGCTGATCGCGGCGCGGGGGACGGGTAGCGGCTGACCCGACGGACGGCCGGCGGGTGTCGGATTCCGTTCGCTGGAATCCGACCTCCGCCGGCCGTGAGGTGTGGTCCGGAGGCCGCTGCGGGTCAGCCGGTCAGCCGAAGGGCCGGTGCTCCGGTGCCGCGTCCGCCTCGGGCTCGGCCGCCGCCTCCGGTCCGTCCGTGGTCGTGGTGGTGCCGGAGATGCCGAAGGGGTCGAAGTCCGGTGGCGGGATCATCACCGGGGTGCCCTTGCGCGGGGCCCGCTCCGCCGATTCCGCCGCAGGGGCCGCGACCGGGGCGGTCTGGGCCGGGATCAGCGGCGGGGTCGAGGGCGGCGGCGGGACGGCGGGGCCCTGGGCGGCGACGGTGGTGCCGAAGGGGTCGGGCTTCTGCTCGGCGGCGACCGTCGTCCCGAACGGGTCCGGGGCCGGGGCGCCCCCGGTGGGCTGCGCGGCGGGTGCGTCCGTGGTCGTGGTGGTGCCGGAGATGCCGAAGGGGTCGAAGTCCGGTGGCGGGATCATCACCGGGGTGCCCTTGCGCGGCGCGGGCTCCGCGGCTTCCGCCGCGGGGGCGGTCGCGACCGGCTCCTCCGCGACCGGGGCGAAGGGGTTGAAGTCGGCGGGCGGGATGCGCACCGGGGTGCCGCGCAGGTGCACCGGGCGCTCCTCCGGCTCCGTCCCGGCGAGGGCGGTGGGGTCGGAGGTCGGTGCGGTCGGTGCGGTCGGTGCGGTCGGCGCGGGCACCGGGACCGGCGGAGCGGCCGTCGGCGCGGGCGCGACCGGGGCCCCCAGCGTTTCGCCGTCCCAGCCGAACTGGATGCTCTTCAACAGCTCCGCGAACGCCTCGGTGTACAGCTCCCAGTCCTCCGGCTGGGCCGTGGACAGCTGGGCGCACAGCACCGTCCCGCCGTCCGGCAGCGGTACGAAGGCCTGGACGGCCGAGGTGACCACCCAGCGGCGCTGCCCGTCGGCCGCCAGCGCCCCGGGCACCGGGACGGTCCGGCCCTCGACCAGGACGGCGGCCGGCCCGGCGGGCAGCAGCACCGTCCAGACCTCGGCGTGGCGTCGTACGGTGGCCAGCTCGGTGGCGAGGGCGGTGATCGGCAGCGGGTGCCGGGCGAGCGAGATGACCAGGGTGGCCTCCGAGGCGCGCCCGTCCTGCTCCAGCGCGCACACGCCCGCGTAGCGGACGCCCGCGTCCTGGAGCAGGTCGGTCAGGGTCGCGGTGATCACCGCGAAGTCGCGGCGGGGCTCCGGGCCGGTGGCGCTGAACAGCTCCTCGGCGACCTCGGCGAGGTGCGCGCTCAGTTCGGTGGCCGCCGCCACGGTGGCCCGGTCGGTGCCCCCGGTGCCGTCGGCGTCCCCGGCCGCGTCCGGCGCCAGCGCGGGCACCGTCCGGGCGGAGACCCCGGCGGGTCCGCCGGGGGAGGTCAGCGGGTGGAAGCCCGGCGGGACGACCAGGCGGACCTCGGCGCCCGCGCCGGTGGCGAGTTCGACCGGCTGCCGGGTCTGCCGGCCGGCCGCCAGCGCGGCCAGGGCCGGGGCGAACGGCGGGCGCAGCTTGGCGTCGGCGAACTCGCCGGTGACCGGCAGCTGGAACAGCGCGGCCGAGGTGGTGCCCCGGTCGGCGATGGCGCCGCGCACCGCTCCGCCGCCGTAGCGGTGGTGCAGCGCGGTCGTCACCCGGTCGGCGACCCGGGCGCCGGTGCCGGGCCGGGCCGTTCCGGCGGTGATCACCGTGCCGAGCCGGGCGAGGGCCTCGTGCACCGGGCCGTTGGGTGCCAGCGGCAGGCCGAACAGCGCCTCGGCGGCGGGGTGTTCAGCCGGTTCCGGGGTGCTGAGCGAGGCCGCCGGGTGGCGTGAGGTGTGCTCGTCGAAGAGGGCGTCGGTGAGCGTGCCGAGGGTCGCGCTGACCTGCTCGGCTGCCGCGAAGGGGTTGGCCTCCGCACTGAACTGGACGTCCTGGGTCAACTGGTGAGCCCCCCGCTCTGCTCCGTCTGCCGTCGGTGGTTCGGGTGGGACCCGACCCGCCCGGACGGCGGGCCGTCAGGTCCCCGCCCATTCCTATCAGAGCCCACCGTCGTCACCGAACCGCAGGATCACCCGATGATCACGCCGGGGCGGCTCCGGCGGGGCCCTCCGTGCTCTGCGCGGACGGTTCGTCCACGGGCTCCGCGGCCGCCGGGGCCCGACCCGAGGCCAGTGCGGTGACCGCGTCGAGGATGCCGGGCACGGCGAACAGTCCGGCGAGGTCCCGGACCAGCAGCCCGGACGGACCGTCGGGCCGCTCGTCGGCGAAGAAGGAGGCCAGCTCGGCGGCCAGCGCGGGCTCCCGGGCGGCGGTGAGGGTCAGCGAGGCGACGAACTCCTGCACCAGGTGCAGCTGGAGCTCCGCCAGCGGGACGGACCGCTCGCCCAGCCACTCCAGCGAGGTGATCTCGGCGTTGGCGATCCAGGCCCGGACGGTCAGCCGAAGCCCGGGGCTCGGCGCCGGGACCGCCAGGTGGGCGAGGATCTGGTCGTGCGCGGCCCGGCGTACCTCGTCGATCACCGCCGAGGTGCCCGGGCTGGCCGCCACCGAGCCGCCCCGCAGCAGCGCGGCGAAGCCCGGCCCGTGGCTCTGCACGAAGTCCAGGTAGCGGCCCATCACCCGGAACAGCCGCTCCGACAGCGGCCCCTCCATCGGCTCCTCGAAGCGCGCCGAGAGCTCCCGGCCGGCGCGCCGCAGCGAGGCCTCGTACAGCGCCTGCTTGCCCGGGAAGTAGTGGTACACCAGCGGCCGGGAGGCGCCCGCGGCGGCGGCGATGTCGTCGATCGACACCTCCTCCGGCGGGCGCCGGCTGAACAGCTCCAGCGCCACGGCGATCAGCTGTTCCCGCCGCTCGTCCACGCTCAGCCGTCGGCGCGGCCGCTCGCCCGCGGCCCCCCGCTCGGGTGCGGCGGTGGTACGGGCTGCGCGGTCGGCCGTCGGGGACGGCGTACGGGAGGCCATGCGCGTCAGCCTATCCGGCGGCCGTCGGCGGGCCCATGCGGCCTGTCCTGCGGCGTTCCGCCCGGGCCGGCCCCCGGATGGGCCGGCCTCCGGATCCGCCCGTCCTACCCGGCGCGGAGCTCCAGGTAGCGGCGGTAGGCCTCCAGGCCGTCGACGACGAAGGTGTCGCGGGCGAGCCGCTCGGCGAGCTCGGCCGGGGTGAGCCAGGCGTGCCAGGCGACCTCGGACTCCTGGGGGGAGACCGGGCCGTCCCACTCCGCCTCGTACATGTCGCACCACCAGGAGAGCTTGCCGCCGTCGGGCTCCCTGAACAGGAACTTGAAGAGCGGGCGCGGGGCGATGCCGCGCACCCCGAGCTCCTCCTCGGCCTCGCGGACGGCCGCCTCGGCGTAGCTCTCGCCGGAGCCGACCACGCCGCCGACGAACATGTCGTACGCGCCGGGGGAGAACAGCTTGGTGTCGGTGCGGCGGTGGACGAAGATCCGGCCGGCCGGGTCGCGGACCAGGATGAAGACGCAGCGGTGGGTCAGCCCCCGGCGGTACACCTCACCGCGCAGCGCCGTCCCGATCACCCGGTCGTTCTCGTCGACGATGTCCAGCAGCTCTTCGGCGGGGTTGGTCGCAGGTTCGGTCATGGGCGACAGGTTAGGGTTTCGGGGCCCGCTTCGAACGCGGGATCGATCAATCGGACGGCGACGGACGACCTGAGGGCGGGCACGCGGTGGTGGAGATCCGGGGCGAGACGGCCGAGGGGTTCGAGCCCGTACGCGCGGCCTTCGCGCGGAACTTCGCCGAGAACGGCGAGCTCGGCGCGGCCTTCGCGCTGTACCTGCGCGGCCGCAAGGTGGTCGACCTGTGGGGCGGCGACGCCCGGCCCGAGGTCGGCGGCCGGCCCGCGCCCGCGGTGCCGTGGACGGCGGACACCGCCCAGGTGCTGCGCTCGGTCACCAAGGGACTGAGCGCGGCCACCGCGCTGCTGCTGGCCGAGCGCGGGCTGCTCGACCTGGACGCGCCGGTGTCCTCGTACTGGCCGGAGTTCAAGGCGGCCGGCAAGGGCGCGGTGCCGGTGCGCTGGCTGTTGTCGCACCAGTCCGGGGTGCCCGCGCTGGACGTGCCGCTGCGCCTGGAGGATGTGCTGACCTGGGAGCGCGCCGTCGCCGCGGTGGCCGCCCAGGAGCCGGCCTGGGAGCCGGGGACGGCCCACGGCTACCACCCGTACACCTTCGGCTGGCTGGTCGGCGAGGTGGTGCGCCGGGTGAGCGGCCGGACGATCGGCCAGTACTTCGCCGAGGAGATCGCCCGGCCGCTCGGGCTGGACCTGTGGATCGGGCTGCCGGCCGGTGCCGCGCCCAGGGTCGGCAAGCTGGTCGACCTGCCCGCCCCGGAGGCGGCCCGGACCGGCCCGAGCGGGCTGCGGCTGCGGCCCAAGCAGTCCGTCCGGGACGCCTACCAGGACCCGAGCTCGCTGACCGCCCGCGCCTTCGCCTCGGTGCTGCCCGGGGTGGACATGAACGACCCGGCCGTGCAGGCGGCCGAGATCCCCGGTGCCAACGGCATCGGCACGGCCCGTTCGGTGGCCCGGTTCTACGCGGCGCTGATCGGCGAGGCCGACCGCCCGGACGGCTCCGGCGCGCTGCTGCCGCCGCTGTTCGGCCCGGAGGTGCTGGCCCGCGCGGTCGGGCCGGTGGTGAACGGCCCCGACCGGGTGCTGATCGTCAACTCCACCTTCGGCCTGGGCTTCTGGCGGCACGGCCCGACCGCGCCGATGGCCTCCCCGGCGAGCTTCGGCCACCCGGGCCGGGGCGGCTCGCTGGGCTTCGCCGACCCGGAGCTCGGGCTCGGCTTCGGGTACGTCACCAACGGCATGCAGCCGGGCGTCACCGGGGACGTGCGCTCGCGCAACCTGATCCGCGCGGTGCGGGGGTGCCTGGGGCTGTCCTGACCGGCGCGGACTACGCCTGGCCGGTCTCGAAGCGGCTGATCTTCCCGCCGTCGACGGTGAAGCGCCAGGCGGTGCGCATCTCGCCCCAGGTGTCGTTGGTGAAGTTGGCGACCAGGGCGCGGCCGCCGCTCGACTCGGTCTGGACGTCCATCCGGCCATGGGGGCCGAAGATCTCCCGGTCGATCCACTGCGTCAGGTCGCGGTCGGAGCCGTCGTCGGACATGGTCGCACCGGGGGCGAGCGTGGACAGGAAGGCGGCGCGGTCGCCCGCGTTCACCGCGGTGACGAAGGCGCGGACGGCGGGGTCGGTGAGCTTGCTGGTGGCGATGGTCATCGAGGACTCCCGAGGTGCGGAAGGGACGGGAGTCCTTGTTTAGGGCGTTCGCGCGGGCCGTCCGGGCATGTCGGCGGCGCGTCGGCAAAATCAGCTGATTCATGTGCTTAGATCCCGAAACAGGCGATTTGCCCGGTGAGCCCGCCGCGGGGAGTGGCGGTGGAGCGGGAGGCCCGGTCGGGCCTCCCGCTCCACTCTCGTCCGGCGCCGGGGCCGGGACGGGCGGGGGCCTAGAAGAAGCCGACCGCGTCGGGGGAGTAGCTGACCAGCAGGTTCTTGGTCTGCTGGTAGTGCTCCAGCAGGGCCTTGTGGTTCTCCCGCCCGATGCCGGAGTTCTTGTAGCCGCCGAAGGCGGCGTGCGCCGGGTAGGCGTGGTAGCAGTTCGTCCAGACCCGGCCGGCCTGGATGGCGCGGCCGGCCCGGTGGGCGGTGTTGATGTTGCGGGTCCACACGCCCGCGCCGAGCCCGTACTGGGTGTCGTTGGCGAGCGCGACCGCCTCGTCGAAGCCGTCGAAGCGGGTGACCGAGACGACCGGGCCGAAGATCTCCTCCTGGAAGACCCGCATGCTGTTGACGCCCTCGAAGACCGTCGGCGTCACGTAGTACCCGCCGGCCAGCGAGCCGCCCAGGTCGGCGCGTTCGCCGCCGACCAGGACCTTGGCGCCCTCGGCCTGGCCGATCTCGAAGTAGGAGAGGATCTTCTTCAGCTGTTCGGCGCTGGCCTGGGCGCCGACCTGGGTCTCGGTGTCGAGCGGGTTGCCCTGGCGCATGGCGCGCACCCGGGCCAGGCCGTCGCCGAGCAGGCGTTCGTAGACCGGCGTCTCGATCAGCGCGCGGCTGGGGCAGGTGCAGACCTCGCCCTGGTTGAGGGCGAACATCGCGAAGCCCTCGACGGCCTTGTCGTAGAACGCGTCGTCGGCGGTGGCGACGTCGGCGAAGAACAGGTTGGGGCTCTTGCCGCCGAGCTCCAGGGTGGCCGGGATCAGGTTGTCGGCGGCGGCGCGGGCGATCAGCCGGCCGGTGCCGGTCTCGCCGGTGAAGGCGAGCTTGCGCACCCGCGTGCTGGCGGCCAGCGGGGCGCCGGCCTCCTCGCCGAAGCCGGTGACGATGTTGAGCACGCCCGGCGGCACCAGGTCGGCGGTCAGCTCGGCGAGCAGCAGCACCGAGGCCGGGGTCTGCTCGGCGGGCTTGAGCACCACCGCGTTGCCGGCCGCGAGCGCCGGGGCGAGCTTCCAGACCGCCATCAGGATCGGGAAGTTCCACGGGATGATCTGGCCCACCACGCCGAGCGGCTCGTGGAAGTGGTACGCCACGGTGTCCTCGTCCAGCTGGGAGAGGCTGCCCTCCTGGGCCCGCAGCGCGCCGGCGAAGTAGCGCAGGTGGTCGACGGCCAGCGGGAGGTCGGCGGCGAGCGTCTCGCGCACCGGCTTGCCGTTCTCCCAGCTCTCGGCGACCGCCAGTTGCTCGAGGTTGGCCTCCATCCGGTCGGCCATCCGCAGCAGCACCTGGGCGCGCTCTGCGGCGGAGGTGCGGCCCCAGGCCGGGGCGGCGGCGTGGGCCGCGTCCAGGGCGGCCTCGATGTCCTCGGCGGTGCCGCGGGCGACCTCGGTGAAGACCTCGCCGGTGACCGGGGTCGGGTCGCCGAAGTACTCCCCGCGCGCCGGGGGCGTCCAACCGCCGCCGATCCAGTGGTCGTACCGGGAGCGGTAGGCGACGATGCTGCCGGGCGCGCCGGGGGGCTGGTAGACCGTCATGCTCAGTGTCTCCTCGCGACGTCGGGCGCCCCCGGCGCCGAACGGGCCGGGGGCGGCACGCCGGACCGCCGCCCGGTGGGGGCGGTCCGGCGGGAGGGTGCGGACACGCAGTCGGGCCGGCGCCCTGCCGGGGCGCCCGCCGACGAGCACGATAACGCCGGGCGCGCGATGCGGCTACGGTCCGTACGACCGGCTCGTACGGACGGTGTGCGTTCCGGACGTTCCCCGCCCCGGCGCGCGGGAGCGTTCGACGGCGCGCGGTCCCGGGGCGCGCCCTGGGTGCGGCCGGGGCGGGGAACGTCAGACCGCGTGGTACCGGCCGGTGCGGGCCTCCCAGCTCAGGTAGCCGGCCAGCCAGGTGAGCAGCCCGTCGGCGTAGCGCTGGGCGATCGCGCTCTCGATCCGGGAAAGGCCCAACTCCCGGTACACGTCGGGCAGTCGGTCGTGCAGCTCGGCGCAGCGCTCGACCATCAGCTGGGCCTCCGCCATGACCGCGGCGCAGGCCTCCTCGGCCGAGCAGCGGCGCTCCCGCTGGACGATCATGACCAGGTTGTTCACGTCGCCGCGCGGGGCTTCGAGCGGGAACGAGCGCACGTCGTTGCTGAGTGACGGTATGTCGGCTGCCAGCTGGCGCAGTTGACGCAGCACCGGGTGGTGCAGCACGGAGGCGGGGACCTCGAACTGGCCGAGCCGTTCGACCATGTCGAAGATGGTCTCCATCGCCGCGGTGCCCCGTCTGAGCTCCAGGTAGCCGTCCCGGTCGGGCGGCCGGGCGGAGATCCGGCCGGCCGCCTCGGCCGGGTGGCTGGCGAAGTAGTACTCCCAGTTGTAGGCGGCGCGCGCCTGCCAGCGCGCGGGCATGCCGCGCACGCTGCGGCTCCACAGATCGGCGAAGGCGGTCTCGACCGGGGAGCGCTGGTCGGGGCGGGCGCCGTGCAGGACGGCGATGAGCCGCTCGCAGATCGGGGCGACCTCGGCCGGACGGCGGCCGAGCGGGCCGTCGAACTGGTCGTCGAAGAGGAAGTAGAAGCCCATCAGGTCGGCCGCCAGGGCGAGTTCCTCCGGTCCGGCGTCCGGGTAGCCGAGCGCGGCGAGGTCGACCACCTCCCAGTGGGCGTACCCGGGGTGGTCGGCGTCGGGGAGCAGCGGGTGGCGGGTCAGCCAGTCGCGGTGCACCGCGGTGGCGTACGGGCCGTGCGGACTGCGGCGGTGCGGGAACGGAATCTGAAGTGAGTTGTCGTCAGACATCGGACTCCCGGTGCAGCGGTGAGTGGGGGCGCTTGTGGTTCGAGCACTGAGTGTGGGGGGAGTTGACGCGGCGGGGCGCTGGGGGTGAGGGTAGTAGCGCAAGATCATCAGCGCCTCGCGGGCCGTAGGGTATCTGATGTAATGATCGGACGTTAGGGATATAGGGCAATTGCCCTTGGCAAGCCGTCCAAACCCTCGCCGTCCGTCCCAGCCTGCGCGAATGCCGCACGGCGAGCCGTACACGGCGCTAACCTCGGCTCCACGGACTGTGATGGGCTGGCTCCCCGCGCGCGGTGGCGGAGTCGAGTCGGCGAGCGGGTGAGGCGGAGGCGCGACGGTGACGGATCAGGGCAACGAACTTCGGGCGGGGACCGGTTCCGACCGGGACGACGACGGCCCCGCGCCCCGGCTCAGGCTGCGCGACCGCGACACCGAACTGCGCTCCGTGGAAGCCGCCGTCGACCGGCTCTGCCGCGAATTCGCCGCCGGCGGCACCGAGATCGGCGAACTCCTCGCCTTCTCCGGCCGCCCCGGCATCGGCAAGACCAGTCTGCTGCACGAGGTCCGACGAATCGCCAGTATGCGCGAAGGGGCCACCGTGCTGTTCGCCCGCGGCGGCGAACGGCAGTTCAAGGAGCCGTACCACGTGCTGCGCCAGCTCCTCCAACCCGTCCTGACCAGGTTGAAGGCCGACGAGTTCGCCCAGGTGATGGGCACCTGGGAGGAGGTCGTCGGACCGGCCATGGGCCTCAAGCAGCCCAAGGCCGGCGCCCGCCGGCTCGACCCCCAGGGCGTCCGGGACGGCCTCGACTACGTCCTCACCCAGCTCGCACCGCGCCGCGCGCCGATGGTGATGATCGTCGACGACCTGCACTGGGCGGACGCCGAATCCCTGTCCTGGCTCGCCAAGTTCGCCGTCCGCTCCGGCGAACTGCCGGTCCTGCTGGTCTTCGCCTTCCGCGAGGACGAGAACGACTGGCCGAGCGAGACCCAGGAGCTGCGCCGGGGCGTCCTCAACCTCGCCAGCCGCAAGCACGAACTCAGCCGGCTCACCCTGAACTCCGTCGCCGACATGATCCGCGCCGAACTCGGCGACCGGGCCGAGGACGCCTTCTGCTACGAGTTCTGGAACGTCGTCAACGGCAACCCCTTCGAGGCCGTCGCCCTGCTCGACCAGGTCCGTGACCAGGAGCTCGACCCGGTCGAGGAGAACTCCCGGCAACTGCGCGAACTCGCCGTCGACGCCACCGGGATGACCCTCAAGAGCTGGCTGGACCGGCTCGGCCCCGCCACCCTGCGCTTCGCCTGGGCCTGCGCCATGCTCGGCACCGACATCCGGGTCGACCTGGCCACCCGGATCTCCACCCAGAGCGGCGAGGGCGCCCGCGAGTCCATCAAGCAGCTGCGCAAGCAGCGCGTACTCACCCAGGCCCCCAACGGCAACCTCGAGTTCGTCCACCCGCTGATCGCCAGCTCCATCTACAACACCATGCCGGAAGCCACTCGCCTCGGCATGCACGGCATCGCCGCCGTGGAGATCGAGAACGCCGGACTCGGGCTGCTCGCCGCCTCCCGCCACCTGGTCGAGACCCACTCCGGCGAGGGCGACGACCGGATCGTCAGGAAACTGCGCCGCGCCGCCGTCGAACACCAGCTGATCGGCGCCCCCGAGGCCGCCCAGCGCTGCCTGCACCGCGCGCTCAACGAGCCGCCCGCCGACGACATCAAGGCCGAGGTGCTGTACGAGCTCGGCTGCTCCGCCCTGCTCACCGACCCCGGCGCCACCGTCAACCAGCTCAGGCTCGCCCTCGACCCCGACGAGGGGCCGCTGCGCCCCGAACTGCGGGTGGACGCCACCTTCCGGCTCTCCGAGGTGCTCGCCCACAGCGGCGAGCTGGGCCAGGCCGCGCTGGTCTGCCAGGAGGAGGCCGAGCAGACCACCGACCCGGTCCGGCGCCAGCGGCTCCAGGCGGCCTCCTTCATGTGGCACGCCTTCCGCAAGTCCGAGGAGGACGGGCCCGGTCGCTCCGCCCGGCTCGAGGAGCTGTACCTCAACCTGGCCGGCCGGGAGGCCGCGGACCTGGCCGTGCTGGTGATGCGCGCCTGGGACCTGACCCTGCGCGGCCGGCCCTCCGCCGACGCGCTCGCGCTCGCCGACGAAGTCCTGGACGGCGGCCGGCTGCCCAAGGGCCTCGGCTGGACCGACACCACCTGGGGCTTCGAACTGCCCGCGATGCTCTGCCTCACGTACATCTACAACGACCGCATCGCCCAGGCCGAGCGGCTGGCCGCGGACGCCATCATCCAGTTCGAGCTGGCCGGTTGGAGCGGTGCCCACCGGGGCTTCGCGTACTTCCTGATGGGGCTCGCCAGGTTCCGCCGAGGGCTGCTCGCCGAGGCGGAGGACTTCCTGCGCCGGGCCTACCGCATCTCCGAGCGGATCGGCGCCAAGCTGCCGCTGGCCTGGGACGCCGTCGGCGTGCTGGTGGACACCCTGATCGCCCGCGGCCGGGTCGACGAGGCCTGGGAGCTGGCCAACGAGTTCGGCTTCCACCCGCCGTACCACGCGACGGCCATGGTGCTGCCGGACGCCGCCTCGCTGTACGGCAAGCTGCTGGTCGCCAAGAGCCGGCACGCGGGCGCGGCCGCCGCGCTCACCGAGGCGGGATCGCAGTTGGAGATCCGCGGCTGGCACAACACGGTCTGGGCGCCCTGGGCAGGGCACCTCGCCATCGCGATCTCGGCCGACGAGCCCGAGCGCGCCCGCGACTACGCCCAGAAGGCCGTCCGGGACGCCCGTACCTTCGGCACTGCCTCGGCGATCGGCAGCGCGCTGCGGCTGCAGGCCCGGATCGCGGACGGCCAGCAGGCGGTCGAGCTGCTGGAGCAGGCCGTGGAGCAGCTCGGCCAGTCCCCGGCCGGGTACGAGCACGCCGTCGCGCTGGTCGACCTGGGCGCGGCGCTGCGCCGGGTCGGGCGGCTGGAGGACGCCCAGGAGCACCTGTACCAGGGCATCGAGCTGGCCCAGCACTGCTCGGCGGAGAAGCTGGTCGACCGGGCCCGGCGGGAACTGGCCAACTACGGCCTGCGGCCCAACCGGCTGGGGGTACACGACTTCCGGGAGACGCTGGAGGCGCTCAGCGGGCCGGAGCGGGACGTCGCCAACCTGGCGGTCAAGGGCGTGCCGCCGCAGCGGATCGCGGAGCGGCTCGGGGTGCACTTGAGCCTGGTCAACCGGCGGCTGGCCGCGGTCTACCGCAAGGCGGGCACCGGGCCGGACGGGCTGGCCTCCGCGCTGGGGCTGCGGCCGGATCCGGGCGCGGAGCCGGACGAGGCCCCGGGCGTTGAGCCGGGGGAGTAGCGGCCCCCGGCAGCCCCGCCGGCTGACGGGGGCGGACGGGGCGCCAGGGCGGCGCGCGGTGGCGTGGGAGCGCCCCCGCCACGGCCGCCCTCGCTAGGCTGACGGACACCACGGGGGGCCGCCGCGACGCCTCCCCGGACCGGATCGGGACACCGGGCGGGGCGGTACCGCCGCCGCCAGTGAGGAGCAGGCCATGGCGAGCGAGGCCACCACTGTGCGCCGCGAACCCCTCGACCCCTCGGGCGCGGGCGCGGCGATCCAGCGCTGGACGCTGACCTCCGGCCCGTACGAGGCGAGCGTGCTGAGCCTCGGCGCCACCCTGCACACCCTCAGTGCCCCGGACCGGGCCGGCCGCCCGGCCCAACTGCTGCTCTCCACCGACGAGCTGGCGCGGATCCTGGGCCCGGCGCGGCACTACGGCACGGTGGTGGGCCGGTACGCCAACCGGATCGACGGCTCCGTCGTCACGATCGACGGCGAGGACCACCCGCTCGCCCCGACCGGCGGCGGAGTCACCATCCACGGCGGGCCGGACGGCTTCGCCCAGCGGATGTGGGCGGCGGAGCCGGTCGAGGGCGGGGTGCTGCTGCGGCTGCACAGCCCGGACGGCGACCAGGGCTTCCCGGGTGCGCTGGACGTCACGGTCGCGTACACCCTGTCGCACACCCCGGGCGCGGGCGGCGAGCTGGTGATCGACTACCGCGCCGTCACCACCAGGCCGACGGTCGTCAACCTGACCAACCACGCGTACTTCAACCTCTCGGGTGAGGGCAGCGGCGACGTCCTGGGCCACCTGCTCACCCTGGACGCCGACGAGTACACCCCGGCCGACGAGCGGCAGATCCCGTACGGGCGGACCGAGCCGGTGGCCGGCACGCCCTTCGACTTCACCGTGGCCACCCCGATCGGCAAGTCGGTGCACGACGAGCACCCGCAGCTGGCCGGTCCGGGCGGCTACGACCACAACTGGGTGCTGCGCGCCCGCCCGGCGGACGGCGGTCCGGCGCGGGCGGCGCTGCTGGAGGACCCGGTCAGCGGCCGCACCCTGGAGGTGCTGACCACCGAGCCGGGCATCCAGGTCTACACCGCGAACAAGTTCCAGGGCGCGGTCACCGGCGCGCGCGGGGTGCCGTACGGCCCGTTCGCCGGGATCGCGCTGGAGACCCAGCACTTCCCGGACTCCCCGCACCACCCGGCGTTCCCGAGCACCGTGCTGCGGCCGGGGGAGGAGTTCCGCTCGACCACGGTGCTGCGGCTCGGGGTCAGCTGATCAGCGGAGGTCCCGGCGCATGCAGAGCCGGGGCCAGCGGTCGAGGCCGTGCTCGGCCTCCTGGCGGCGGATCCGGCGCAGGCCGGGGGTGAGCTCGGCGTCGGTGAGCGGGCGGAAGCCGCAGCGGGCGTAGTAGGGGGCGTTCCAGGGGACGTCCGCGAAGGTGGTCAGGGTGAGCGCGGGGGCGTCGGTGCCCGCGGCGAGGTGCTCGATCAGGGCCCGGCCGATGCCCCGGCGGGCGTGGTCGGGGTGGACCGAGACCTGTTCGACGTGCAGGGCGCCGTCCACCGGTTCGGCCAGCAGGTAGCCGACGATCGTCCCGTCGGGGGCCTCGGCGACCAGGGCGGTGCCGTGCTCGAGGTAGCCGGCCAGCTGTTCCGGCGCCGGGGGCTCGTCCTCGGCGACCTCCGGCATCCCGATCTCCGCGAACGGGGCTCCGGCGGCCCGCTCCAGTTCGGTCAGCAGGGGCAGTTCGTCCAACGCGGCGGCTCTGATGCGCATGCGCCCAGTCTGCTGCAAGCGGCTTTCAGCCACGGACGGTGGTTCCGTCGGCCACCCGGGCGGGGTGAAACGGGCGAAGTCGGACATCGTGCCGCGCTGTCGACTACCGTGCGGCCACGTCCAGGACACGCGGGTGTAACGATCGCGGTTTCTTGCAGAAACTTGCTGCAAGACCTTTCCGTCGATCTCGCGCCGCTGTTAACTTCCTTCCCGAGCCCGACGGCAGCAACGGTGCGGTCGGCACGAGGCAGCCATTATGCGCCTGTCTCGGAACATCTCGGGCACCCCCACCCTCCCAAGGAGTTCTCATGCGGCGTGGCATCGCGGCCTCTGCCCTCGTTGTGGCCCTCGCGGTCTCGATGGCTGCCTGTGGCAGCAGTGGCGGCTCCGGCTCCGACAGCAAGGCCGGCGGCCCGGTCACCCTCACCTACTGGGACACGTCGAACGCCACCAACGAGGCTCCGAACTACGAGGAACTGGCCAAGAAGTTCACGGCGGCCAACCCGGACATCAAGGTCAACTTCGTCAACGTGCCGTTCGACCAGGCGCAGAACAAGCTGCAGACCGCCATGGGGGCCAAGGGCGCGCCCGACGTCTTCCGCTCCGAGGTCGGCTGGACCGCCGCCTTCGCCAAGGCCGGCTTCCTGGAGCCGCTGGACGGCACCCCCGCCGCCGCCGACACCTCCGCCTTCCAGCCCAGCCTGATCCAGCAGGCCAAGTACGAGGGCAAGCTGTACGGCGTCCCGCTGGTCACCGACACCCTCGGCCTCCTCTACAACAAGGACCTCTTCGCCAAGGCCGGCATCACCGACGCCCCCAAGACCTGGGACGAGCTGAAGACCGACGCCGCCGCCATCAAGGACAAGGCGGGCGCGGACGGCTTCTGGATGAAGGCCGCCGACGGCTACTACGCGATGCCGTTCCTGTTCGGCGAGGGCACCGACACCGTTGACGCCGCCGGCAAGAAGATCACCGTCACCTCGCCCGAGGCCGTCAAGGGCATCGAGACCTACAAGTCGATGTTCACCTCGCCCGGCACCGTCAAGGCGGACGTCACCACCGACGCCTACGCCCACATGATGGACGCCTTCAACAGCGGCAAGGTCGCGGCGATCATCCAGGGCCCCTGGGAGATCACCAACATCTACAAGGGCTCCGCCTTCGCCGACAAGAAGAACCTCGGCATCGCCCCTGTCCCGGCCGGCTCCAGCGGCAAGGCCGGCGCCCCCACCGGCGGCCACAACATCGCCGTCTACGCCGGCGCCGACAAGGCCCACAAGGCCGCCGCCGAGAAGTTCGCCGCCTTCATGACCTCGGCCGAGAGCCAGGCCTTCATCGCGCAGAAGAACTCCACCCTGCCGACCCGCACCGACGCCTTCACCGCCGACGTCAAGGCCGACCCGGGCATCGCCGGCTTCCAGGCCATCCTCGGCAGCGCCAAGCCGCGCCCCGAACTGCCCGAGTACAGCTCGCTGTTCGACTCGCTCGGCACCAACCTGGGCAAGGCCGTCCAGGGCACCAGCACCCAGGACGCGCTGAACACCGTGGCCACGGACTACGCCAAGCTCCTGCCGGGCTTCGCCAAGTAGTCCCCGCAGCCCGGCCCGCCGACCCCGGCGGGCCGGGCCGTCGGCACCCCCGAGGCCGCCGGCCTCCCATGGCCGTCGGCTTCCCGAGGCCGTCGGCTTCCCGAGGCCGTCGGCCTCCCCGAGAGATCCCGAGAAGGTGCAAACGATGTCAGTCGCCGTGCAGGGCGCCACCGGCAAGGGCAGCCGGGAGCGCGATCAGCGTCCCGGTCCACTGGAACGCCTCAAGCGCTCCTACGCCAAGCACTGGTACGCCTACGCGATGACCGCCCCGGTCGTGGTGGTGCTCGGCGCGCTGGTGTTCTACCCGCTCGTCGAAGGCATCTGGCTCACCCTCACGGACGCCAACAGCCTCAACGTCGCCCGCAAGATCGGCGTCAACGAGATCCCGGCCAGCTACCAGTACATCGGCTTCCACAACTACGCCGACATCCTCTGGGGCCCCGGCTCGTACGACCGCTTCTGGTCCCACTTCGTGTGGACCATCGCCTGGACGGTCATCTGCGTCAGCCTGCACTACACCCTCGGCCTCGGCCTGGCCGTGCTGCTCAACAAGAAGCTGCGCGGGCGCGCCGCCTACCGGATGCTGCTCATCCTGCCGTGGGCCGTCCCGACCTTCGTCACCGTCTTCTCCTGGCGCCTGATGCTCTCCGACGGCGGCGTCGTCAACACCGTGCTCTCCGCGCTGCACCTGCCCGAGCCCGGCTGGCTCACCGACCCGTGGGCGCAGAAGGCGGCCGCGATCCTGGTCAACACCTGGGCCGGCGTGCCGTTCATGATGATCTCGCTGCTCGGCGGCCTCCAGTCGATCCCGGCCGAGCTGTACGAGGCCGCCGAGATGGACGGCGCCACCCGCTGGCAGCAGTTCCGCCACATCACCCTGCCCGGGCTGCGCACCGTCTCCTCGACCGTCGTGCTGCTCGGCGTGATCTGGACGTTCAACCAGTTCAACGTCATCTTCCTGCTGTTCGGCAAGGGCGCCCCGGACGCCCAGCTGCTGGTCACCTGGGCCTACCGCCTGGGCTTCGGCCAGATCCCCCGGGACTACGCCGGGTCCGCCGCGTACGGCGTGATCCTGCTGTCCATCCTGATCGTCTTCACCGCCTTCTACCGGCGCTGGCTCGCCCGCAACGAGCAGGCCAACGGCTAGGGGCTCGTCCCCCCCAGGCCCCGGAACCAGTTGACCCACGAAGGCAGGTAACCCGATGAGCACCACCACCGAACGCCCCGCCCCCGCAGTAACCCCGGCCCCGGCCGCCCGGCCGGCCAAGCACCGGCCGCGCGGCGAGAGCAGCCCGCTGTCCAAGGCGCTGTCCCACGGCGTCCTGATCCTCGCCAGCCTGATCGCGCTGTTCCCGATCGGATGGATCCTCTTCGTCTCGCTCGGGCCGGACAAGAACGACTACCTCCACCCCGGCGACATCTTCGGCAAGCTCACGCTGTCGAACTACCAGCACGTCCTGGGCGACACCGACTTCTTCACCTGGTTCGGCAACTCCCTGCTGGTCGCCGGCGTCACCACCGTGTTCGGCGTGCTGCTCGCCGCCACCGCCGGGTACGCCGTCTCCCGGATGAGGTTCCCCGGGCACAAGCCGCTGATGTGGTCGCTGCTGGTCACCCAGATGTTCCCGATCGCGGTGCTGATCGTGCCGATGTACACGATGCTCTCCGCGCTCGACCTGCTGGACAGCTACGCCGGGCTGATCCTGGTCTACTCCACCACCACCGTGCCGTACTGCGCCTGGCTGATGAAGGGCTACTTCGACACCATCCCGGTGGAGATCGACGAGGCCGGCCGGGTCGACGGGCTCAGCCCGTTCGGCACCTTCTGGCGGCTGGTGCTCCCGCTCGCCCGCCCGGGCCTGGCGGTGGCCGCGTTCTACTCCTTCCTCACCTACTGGGCCGAGGTGCCGTTCGCCTCCACCTTCATGCTCAGCTCCGACAAGTACACGCTCGCCGTCGGCCTGCAGAGCTTCGTCAGCGAGCACGACGCCCAGTGGAACCTGATGGCCGCCACCGCCGTGCTGATCGCGATCCCCTCCGCGGCCTTCTTCTACCTGGTGCAGCGCCACCTGGTCACCGGCCTGACCGCCGGTGCCTCCAAGTCCTGAGGCCCACCGCCGTCCCAGCGCTGCCCGACGACCCAGCGCTGCCCGCTCCTCTAGTCCCCAAGGGATACCGTCCATGACCCAGAACCTGGCCGACACCTCCCGGCCTGCCGCCGACAACGCTCACGAGGCGGCCCCGCTGGCTCCTGTGACCGGCGGCGCGTCCAGAGACTGGTGGCGGGACGCGGTCATCTACCAGGTGTACCCGCGCAGCTTCGCCGACTCCAACGGGGACGGCATGGGCGACCTGCCCGGCATCCGCAGCCGCCTGCCCTACCTGCGGGACCTCGGCGTGGACGCCGTCTGGCTCTCCCCCTTCTACGCCTCGCCGCAGGCCGACGCCGGCTACGACGTCGCCGACTACCGCGCCGTGGACCCGATGTTCGGCACCTTGCTGGACGCCGACGCACTGATCCGGGACGCCCACCGGCTGGGGCTGCGGATCATCGTCGACCTCGTCCCCAACCACTCCTCGGACCAGCACGAGTGGTTCCAGCGCGCCCTGCGCGAGGGCCCCGGCTCCCCGCTGCGCGACCGCTACCACTTCCGCCCCGGCAAGGGCGAGAACGGCGAACTGCCGCCCAACGACTGGGAGTCCATCTTCGGTGGCCCGGCCTGGACCCGCACCGAGGACCCGGACGGCACCCCCGGCGACTGGTACCTGCACCTGTTCGCCCCCGAGCAGCCCGACTTCGACTGGGACAACCCGGCCGTCGCCGACGAGTTCCGCTCGATCCTGCGGTTCTGGCTGGACATGGGCGTGGACGGCTTCCGGATCGACGTCGCCCACGGCCTGGTCAAGGCCCCCGGCCTGCCCGACCTCGGCGGCGGCGACCAGCTCAAGCTGCTCGGCAACGACGTCATGCCGTTCTTCGACCAGGACGGCGTGCACGAGATCTACCGCAGCTGGCGCAAGATCCTCGACGAGTACCCGGGGCAGCGGATCGGCGTCGCCGAGGCCTGGACCCCGACCGTCCAGCGCACCGCCAACTACGTCCGCCCCGACGAGCTGCACCAGGCCTTCAACTTCCAGTACCTGGGCACCGATTGGGAGGCCGCCGCGCTGCGCTCGGTGATCGACCTCTCGCTCGACTCGATGCGCCCGGTGGACGCCCCCACCACCTGGGTGCTGTCCAACCACGACGTCACCCGGCATGCCACCCGGTTCGCCAACGAGCCCGGCCTCGGCACCCAGATCCGCACCCCCGGCGACCGCGGGCTGGGCCTGCGCCGGGCCCGCGCCGCCACCCTGCTGATGCTCGCGCTGCCCGGCTCCGCGTACGTCTACCAGGGCGAGGAGCTCGGCCTGCCGGACGTCACCGACCTGCCCGACGAGGTCCGCCAGGACCCGTCCTTCTTCCGCCAGGCCGGCCAGGACGGCTACCGCGACGGCTGCCGGGTGCCGATCCCGTGGTCCGGCACCGAGGCCCCGTACGGCTTCGGACCGGTCGCGGGCGGCCCGTCCTGGCTGCCGCAGCCCGCCGAGTGGGCCGAACTGAGCGTCGAGGCGCAGACCGGCGACCCCTCCTCCACCCTGGAGCTCTACCGCAGCGCGCTGGCCGTCCGGCGGGCGCAGCCCGACCTCGGCGCCGGCACCGGGGTCGAGTGGCTGGAGAGCCCCGAGGGCACCCTGGCCTTCCGGCGCGGCTCCTTCGTCTGCACGGTGAACACCACCGGCGAGCCGGTGCGGATCCCCGCCCCCGGCCGGCTGCTGCTCGCCTCGACCGAACTCGTGGTGGACGGCGGCGAGACCGTGCTCGCACCGGACAGCACCGGCTGGTGGGCGGTCTGACGTGGGTGCAATAGGCTCTGGGCCCGTGACTACGGCGCGACTCTCAGACATCGCGGCGCAGGCGGGGGTCAGCGAAGCCACCGTCTCCCGCGTACTCAACGGCAAGGCGAACGTCTCCGCCGCGACCCGGCAGACCGTGCTGGCCGCGCTCGACGTGCTCGGCTACGAGCGGCCGACCCGGCTGCGCCAGCGCAGTGCGGGCCTGATCGGGCTGATCACACCGGAGTTGAGCAACCCGATCTTCCCCGCCCTGGCGCAGGTGATCGAGCAGGTGCTCAGCCGGCACGGGTACACCCCGGTGCTGTGCACCCAGACGCCCGGCGGGTCCACCGAGGACGAACTGGTCGAGATGCTGGTCGACCGGGGCGTGGCGGGCATCGTCTTCGTCTCCGGGCTGCACGCCGACTCCACGGCGGACCACGACCGCTACGCCCGGCTGTCCGGGCGCGGGGTGCCGTTCGTGCTGATCAACGGCTACAGCGAGAAGATCGACGCGCCGTTCATCTCGCCGGACGACCGGTCCGCGATGTGGATGGCCGTCCAGCACCTGGCCGAGCTCGGGCACGAGCGGATCGGTCTGGCGGTCGGGCAGCGGCGGTACGTGCCGGTGCTGCGCAAGATCGAGGGCTTCACCGCGGCGATGCGGGAGGTGCTCGGGCGCAGCCGGGAGGAGGCCGAGGAGTTCGTCCACCACACGCTGTTCAGCGTGGAGGGCGGGCACGCGGCGGCCGGCGCGCTGCTCGACAAGGGCTGCACGGCGATCGTCTGCGGCAGCGACATGATGGCGCTCGGGGCGATCCGGGCGGTGCGCCAGCGCGGGCTGTCGGTGCCGCACGACGTGTCGGTGGTCGGCTTCGACGACTCGCCGCTGATCGCCTTCACCGAGCCGCCGCTGACCACGATCCGCCAGCCGGTCGAGGCGATGGCGACGGCGGCGGTGGACGCGCTGCTGGAGGAGGTCGGCGGGAACTCCGCCCAGCGCGGGGAGTTCATGTTCCAGCCGGAGCTGGTGATGCGTGGCTCCACCGGGGCCTGCGTGCGCTGAGGCCGGGCGGACCGGGTCAACTGACGGGCTCCGGAGGGCGGTTGCTTTCCGGGGCCCGTCGGCGTGCGGTGGCCGCTCGGCTCCCGCGGTCGGCTCGGCCCGGCCGGTTCGGGCGGGTACGGGGGCGGCGGTCGGTCAGCCCTCCTGGGCGGCCGGGCGGTCGGTGGAGGCCCGGTGGCCGTCGGCCGCGTCGCCGGTCCGGGTCTCGGTGCGGCGGCCGCGGGCCAGGTAGTCGCGCACGACCAGTTCGACGGCGTCCTGCGGGTTCTTGGTGCCGGAGAGCAGCATCGCGTCGATCGCGAGGTTCGCGTCGAGGGTGACGGTGACCTGGGCCATGGTGACTCCTCCTCGGGTGCAGAGCAGCAGCATGCCCCGTGGGCCGGGGTTTGACCATGCGGAATCCGGGCGTTCGGCTTCCGGCGGCGCTACGGTCGCGCGGGTACGTCGCGCCGGTACGCCGGAGCCCCGGGAGGAGCGAGCGGGGCTCTTCCCGGGGCTTCGGCGTCAGTCGTTCGCGGTCGCTCAGACCCGGCCGGCGAAGTCCGGGGCCCAGTTGGCGACGGTCTGGAGGCGGACGCCCACGCTCGGGTTGGCGGCCTCGACGTACTGGCCGTTGCCGACGTAGATGCCGACGTGGTAGACGCCGGAGTCCTGGCCGTTGTTCGACCAGAACAGCAGATCGCCCGGCTGCAGGCTGTCCAGCGACACGTGGGTGCTGGCGGCGGCCTGGTCGGCGGCGACGCGCGGGATGTTGATGCCGGCGGCGCGCAGCGCGGCCTGGGTCAGGCCGGAGCAGTCCCAACCGCCGTTGCCGGTGCCGCCGTAGACGTACGCCTGGCCGACCTTCGACTCGGCGAAGGAGACCGCGGCGGCCATGCTGCCGGAGGCGGCCGGGGCCGGGGCCGGGGTCTGCGCCTGGGCGGCCGGCTTCGAGGCGGGCTTCTGGGCGGTCGGCTTGGCGTTCACGGCACCGCCGTTCGAGGCCTGGCCGGCCTTCTGCGAGCGGTTGAACCAGGTGAAGTCCGAGCCGGACTTGGTGGCGGACTGGTCGGCCTGGGCCGAGGTGTCGTCACCGAAGGTCAGCTGCTCGCCCGGGTAGATGGTGTCCGGGCCCTCGGTGAGGGTGCTGCGGTTGAGCTCGTAGAGCCGCTGCCAGCCGCCCTGGACGTTGTGCTTGTCGGCGATCGAGGACAGCCAGTCGCCGTCGACCACGGTGTAGCCGGCGGCCTGGGCCTGGGCCTGGCGCTTCTGGGCCCAGGTGTTGTCGGCGGAGCCGGCGGTGGTGGCGGAACCGTCGGAGGCCTGCGCCTGGTCCTGCGCGGGCGCGGCCGGCTTGGCGGGCTTCGCGGCCTGGGCGGGCTTGGCGGCGGGCTTGGCGGCCGTGGAGCCGGCCGAGGTGTCGACGGAGGCGGCGGCGCCGCCCTTGGTCAGCCCGGCCTGGACGGAGCAGACCGGCCAGGCGCCGGGGCCCTGCGAGGCGAGGACCTTCTCGGCGACGGCGATCTGCTGGTCCTTGGTGGCCTGGTTGGCCTGCGGGGCGTAGGCGGTGCCGCCGAAGGCGGCCCAGGTGCTGGAGGTGAACTGCAGGCCGCCGTAGAAGCCGTTGCCGGTGTTGATGCTCCAGTCGCCGCTGCTCTCGCACTGGGCGACCTTGTCCCAGGTGGAGACGGGGGCGGCGTTCGCGGTGCCGGCGGTCAGGCAGGGGATGGTGAGGCCGACGCCCGCGACGCCGAGGGCGGCGATCACGCGACGGGTGCGGCTGGACAGGCGGTTGCCGTTGGAAGGCAGCATGAAGACGCGGTCCTCTCCCACGCCTGCGAGGTGAGCTGTCGGATTCGGGCTGGAGTTGCCCGGCCGCGCTGTGGGCGCGGCTTCACCCCTAGCCCTGGACCGTTTCGGAAATCGGTCCGGGGCGGCTTACCTGTGGTTCCCCCGCTCCTGCCGTGATGCGTTTTCGCGCTTGCCAGGACATCCGACGGCAGGACTCGGCGTCGCGGATGAACTGGGTCCGTGTGGTCACGAACGGGGAGCACGTTAAGCAGACTTAAGTTCAAACTGCAAATACCTGTGATGCGCATCACGGTTTAGTGAGAAACTCCAAATGGCGCGTAATTCATGATCGAAAATGATCGTTTTCCGGCAATATCGCGGCAGATTCTCACAACTGGCTCCGCCTCAGGAAAGAGGTGACGGAGCGTTGGAGCACAAAAGGGGCGCGCCTGTGAGTCGGCGGAGCGGCAGTGATTCGAGCGCCCGGCAACGCGCCGACTCGTCATCGACAAATGGACCGTAAACGGACATTGCATGGCATTGCCCGCTTAGCTCGCGTTGGCCCCCGAGTGGGACGAATCAGAGCACGTCGAAACACGTCGAAACACGTCGAAAGGGCCCGGAACGAGGTCGTTCCGGGCCCTTCGCCGGTGCGGGTCCGCCGGCGGTGGCCGACGGGCGTCTGGGGCGGGCGTACAAGCGGCCTGCGCTAGCCCTCCACGGGCCCTTCGGCGGCCGCGTGGGCGCGGCGGGAGCCTTCCCCGGCCCCGCCGGTGGCGGCGGCCTCCGCCTCGGCCTCGGCGAGCTCCGCCGCCGTCGGCGTCGGCAGCGCGGCCAGGTAGGTGGAGGCGATCAGCTGGCCGACGGTCGGGTAGGCGCCGAGCGGCGCCGCCGACGGGCAGCCGGTCTCCTCGGCGGCCGTGGCGAGCAGCTCGGAGTCCGCCTCCGGGCCGATGACGAGCGGGGCCAGCGCCGGGCGCTCGGAGCCGGTCTCCTTGAGGTGGTTGACGGCCGCGGCGACCGAGCCGGGCACATCGAGTGCGGCGGCGACGACCGGGACGGCCAGCCGGGCGGCCAGCAGCACGCCGGTGATCCCGGCCGCGGCGGCCGCGTCCTCGCCGCCGACGGTGGTCAGGACCACGCCGTCCGCGGCGGTCGCGATGGCGAACAGCCGGGCCCGGTCGGCCCGGGCCAGCCCGGCCTCGGACAGCCGGACGTGGACGGCCTCGGCGAGCAGCGGGTGCGGGCCCAGTGCGTCGGTGACGGTCGCGCCGTACTCGGCGGCGAGGGCGTGAAGTCCGGTCAGGAAGTCGTGCGGGCCCGGGATCAGCGGCACCACGACGGGCGTCGGCAGTCCGGCCTCGGCGGCCGTCGCCAGCAGCTCCGCGACGGTGCGCTCCTCCTGGGTCCCGCCTTCGGTGCCGGCGGTCGGGAGGTAGCCGACCGCGGCCTGGACGCCGGTGTGCTCGCTGCGGACGACCGACAGCAGCTCCTCGACGACGGAACGGGACTCGGGCCCCGCGGTCGCGGGAACGGCGAGCACCAGGGCCGGCGAGCCGGTGCGGATCTCGGGGCGCTCGGGGCGGCGATGGCGCCCCCGCGCACGGGAGCCTGGAGTGCGGACGGGCAATGGCGCGCCCGGGATGGCTGCGGTGCTCATGCCGGAGATCGTAGGACATCTGCCCGTCAGGCCTGCAGTCGGCTGCCGTACGGGTTTCGGGTGGCCGTGGTGCGGAGGCCGTGTCCCCGCCGTGCCGGTCCGGGCCGATTGCCCACAATCCGGACATTCTTCGCCCAAGCCCCGGATGAACCCGCGCAGTTGCCCAGACGTGTCCCGGGGGGCGGTCCGTTGCATGAGGGGTGCGTGAGATGTCTCACAGGCGGAAGGCGGTCTGACGGAGCGTCACAGAGGTGCGACTCCCGGCATTCGAAGATCAACATTCAGCGGGGGGCCGCTCACGGCCGGTTATGGACGGGCCGTCGATTCAGTCGGCTATGTCCGTTTACGTACCGTCAGGAGAAGGGTCCGTGAAGAGTTCGCGGCGGTGGGTAAAAGGCCTTATGCACCTGCACTGTCCCGTGCTGATGCACGTGCACTGCGGCTATCATCGCGTCAAGTGAGGCGTTGTGCCGGACCGGTACGGGGCCGGTCCGTTCGTTCGGCGGGTGCCGGGGCGCCGCGCTGGACGACAACTCCGGAGCTCTTCGGGAGACTTCTATGCACGACTCGCAGGACACGCACGGCTCCAACCACACCTACAACGGGATGGCCGCCGCCGAGCTCACGGGGGTGGTCTGGCAGAAGAGCCGGCACAGCAACTCCCAGGGCAACTGCGTCGAGTTCGCGGCCCTGCCGGGCGGCGACGTCGCGATGCGCAACTCGCGCTTCCCGGACGGTCCGGCGCTCATCTACACCCGGGCCGAGATCGCCGCCCTGCTGCTGGGGGCCAAGGACGGGGAGTTCGACCACCTGGCGGTCTGACCGGCCGCCGTTTCACCATCGGGGGGCCGTCGTGGGTGCTGACACCACGACGGCCTTTGTCTTTCCTGCCGCCCGGCGGCCCGTCGCGCTCGTGGCCGGTCCGGTGGTGGACCGTCCGGCGGGGCCTGCCGGGGTGCCGGGGCCGCGGGCCCGGGCCGCTCGGATGCGGGCCGGTCGGGCGCGGGCCGCCCGGCCGCGGAGATCCGGCCGCTCCTGCGGAGTCGGGGCGGGCTGAAGGGCCCGGGGTGTGGTCCTCCCGGGTCGTCCCTCGGCCGGCCGTGCGCCGTGCGGCGCTAGGCCGAGCGCCGGTGCCGTCCACCGATTTCGACCCGACCGTCCAGGACATGGCCGTCGAGCCCGCTGCCGTCGAGTCTGTCGCCGTCGAGTCCGCTGCCGTCGAGTCCGTTGCCGCGGCCGGGCTCCGCCTCGAACATGGCCCAGACCACCTTGCCGCTGCCCAGCGGGTGCCAGCCCCAGGAGCGGCTGAACGACTCCACCAGGTGCAGTCCGCGGCCGGATTCGGCGACGAAGTCCGCCTCCCGGGCCACCGGGCCGATGCTGCTCGGATCGCTCACCGCGCAGACCACCTGGGGTGCGCGGTGCACCAGGCTTATTCGGATCGGCAGCCGCCCCTCCGGGGTGGGCTGTGTGGGAAAGTCGTACTCGCCCAGGGCGCCGCCCGACGGGTCGGGCCGTGCGCCGATCGCATGCCGGAGCGCGTTGGTCACGAGTTCCGAGGCCACCAGTGCGACGTCGTCGAACAGCTCCATCAGGCCCCAGCGCTGGAGAGCGGTCCGGGCGAAGTCGCGCGCGGTTCTCACGGCTTCGAAGCGAGGAGCGAGCGTGCAGGTGACCACATGGGGGTCAACTGCCAAAGCCGTACCGGTGCTCATGAAGAGCTCCTCCCATAAGGGGGCGGACACGGCTGGACCCGCCGGGGTCATGCCGGTCACCTCCGACTCGCTCGGCCGCTCGGCCGCCCCCTCGACCAGGCGCGCGCGCACTCGAACGCCCGATGGCGCGGGGGACGCCGTCGGGCCGGTGCACGGAGTCGCGCGTGGGGTCGACGCGGAGCCCGCGGGATTGCCAGGGATGTGCAGGTGCACGTGCACCATGGTGGTGTGCGCTCACTGCAGATGCAAGAGTCGATTCACGTGCAGTCGCACTATTGGCATATGCAAGCGCCGGATGCACGTGCATCCTGGTGTGCGGAGTGTGGAACTGATAGGAACATCCGTCAGTATCGGCACCGTGAGCGCTCAACTGATGGCAGACTGTGCGCTGTTTGCCCTAGGTGGAGGTTTCGACCGCATGACCACAGTTCAGCCGGGCGGCGGCTCGATGGTCCGCCGGATCCTCCTCGGCTCGCAGCTGCGACGCCTGCGCGAGGCACGCGGCATCACCCGAGAGGACGCGGGCTACGCGATCCGCGCGTCCGAGTCCAAGATCAGTCGCATGGAGCTCGGCCGGGTCAGCTTCAAGGAGCGTGACGTCGCCGACCTGCTGAGTCTCTACGGCGTCGACGACGGCCTGGAGCGGGAGGCCCTGCTCGGCCTCGTCCGCGAGGCCAACAAGTCCGGCTGGTGGCACAGCTTCAACGACGTGCTGCCGGGCTGGTTCCAGACCTACGTCGGCCTGGAGGAGGCCGCCCAGCTGATCCGCACCTACGAGGTGCAGTTCATCCCCGGACTGCTGCAGTCCGAGGAGTACGCACGGGCGGTTTTCGGCCAGAGTCGACCGGTCATCAGCGAGGAGGAGGTGGAGCGGCGGGTCAGCCTGCGGCTGCGCCGCCAGAAGCTGCTGACCGAGGGCACCAGCCCGCGCCTGTGGGCGGTCATCGACGAGGCGGCGCTGCGCCGGCCGGTCGGCGGGCCCAAGGTGATGCGCGGTCAGGTGCAGTACCTGATCGACGTCGCCGAGCAGGCCAACGTGGTGATCCAGGTCATGCCGTTCCGCTTCGGCGCGCACGCGGGCGAGTCCGGTGCGTTCACGATCCTGCGCTTCCCGGAGCAGGACCTCGCGGACGTGGTCTACCTGGAGCAGCTCACCAGTGCGCTGTACCTGGACAAGCGGGACGACGTCGACGCGTACATCCAGGTCATGGAGCGGCTCTGCGTGGACAGCCTCACGCCGGAGCGCACCATAGACCTGCTGTCCTCGATCCTGAAGGAGCGCTGAGCAACTCCCGGGCGGGGAGCGGGGGATCTCCCCCGGTCCCCGCCCGGGGGGCACTCGAGAGACCGCTCGGCCGCAGGCCCCGTCAACCGCGGGCCCGCGGCCGTTCGCGTTCCGGGGGCAGCGGCTGCGGCGGGCGGCCCAGCTCCCAGGCCAGGTCGTAGCGGCGGAACAGGTCGGCCCGGATCGGCGCCAGCGGGATCTCCGCCCCCGGCAGCAGCACCCCGATGCAGCCGCCCATCAGCGCGCTGCGCAGCACCGCGTGTTCGGCGACCGGGTCCGATGCGCCCCAGTCGACGAGCAGCCCCTGCAGGATCGCGCCGAGCTGCTGCTGCTCGGGTTCCTGGACGAAGGCTCCGGTGTCCGGGTCGAGGATCAGCGCCAGGTGCGAGCGCATCACCCGGGGGTGGTCCATGGCCAGGCCGAGGACGGCGTCGATCGCGCGGGCCAGTCGGCCCTCCGGGGTGGCGTCCGGCGGCAGCTCGGCCAGGGCGCCGGACAGCGCCTGGTGCATCAGCCGGTGAGTGGCGGCCTGCATCAGCAGTCGTTTGCCGTCGAAGTAGTAGGAGAGCAGGCCGCGGGCGAGGCCGGCCCGCTCGGCGATGTCGGTCAGCGTGGTGCCGGCGTAACCGCGCTGGTCAACCAGTTCGACGGTGGCCCGCATGATGCGTCGGCGGGAGCGTTGCCGCATCTCCTCGTTGACCGAATCCCCGCGAGGTGCCATCGTGTCTGCTCCGAACGTTCGTTGACTCCGGGCCAATATACTTGCGGAGCCGGCAGCCGCGCCGTGGGACCGTGCCCTGGGGGGCGCCGCCCGGGCCAGCCGGTACAGAAGACGGCCGGCTCCACCAACACGGGGGTTTGGTGGAGCCGGCGCCAGTGCCCGACGGCCGGGGTCGGCCGCGGAGGGGCCAGTGGGTCAGCGCTCGCTCAGGACTTCGGTCCGGGCCACGGACGGCCCGGCAGACGGATAATCATAATCTGGCACCGACGCGGGAGTTACCGTCCGACGCCGGTCCACCAGGGCGCCGATCGCGGCCACGACGAGTCCGACCACGGCGACCGCGGTGACCAGGACCAGCGCGGGCCGGTAGCCGTCCAGCTGGGCCTGCGCGCTGTCGCCGCCCGCGCTCCCGGCCGTGATCATCGCGGTCGCCCCGGCCAGCACCACCGCGGTGCCGACCTGGATCGCGGTGTTCACCAGGCCCGAGGCCAGCCCCTGCTCCTCGTCGGCCACCCCGTCGGTGGCGGCGATGTTCACCGAGGGGAAGGCCAGCGCGAAGCCCACGCCGAGCAGCAGCATCGAGGGCAGCACCAGGACCGGGTACGAGCTGTGCTCGTCCAGCCGCAGGAACAGGGCGAAGGCTGCGGCCAGGGCGAGCAGGCCGATCGGCAGCAGCCGGCCGGTGCCGAAGCGGTCCACGATCGGGCCCATGAACGGGGCCGAGAGCGCGATGAACGCGCCGGCCGGCAGCAGGCCCAGGGCCATCTGCAGGGCCGACCAGCCGAGCAGGTGCTGGAGGTAGAGGGTGACGACGAACTGGAAGCCGCCGTACGCGCCGGTCATCGCGAAGGCGACGATGTTGGCGCGGGCCACCGAGCCGTTGCGGAAGATGCCGAGCCGGACCAGCGGATGGGCGGCGCGGCTCTCGACCAGCAGGAAGGCGGCGGCCAGTGCGGCGACCACGACCAGCGAGCCGAGGGTGCGCAGGCTCAGCCAGCCGGCGCCCTGGGCCTCGGTCACGGTGAACACCAGCAGCAGCACGGTCGCGGTGCCGGTGATCGCGCCCAGCACGTCGTAACCGCCCTTGGCGGGCTCCTCGACCGGGCGGGGGAGCAGGCGGACGGCGAACACCAGGGCGAGCAGCGCGACCGGGACGGGCATCAGGAAGGTCCAGCGCCAGCCGACCGAGGTGAGCAGCCCGCTCAGCACCAGGCCGAGCGAGAAGCCGCTGGCGCCGCAGGTGGTGTAGATCGACAGCGCCCGGTTGCGGGCGGGGCCCTCCGCGAAGGTCGTGGTGATGATCGACAGTCCGGCGGGGGCGGTGAAGGCGGCGCTGACGCCCTTGAGGAAGCGGGCCGCGATCAGCAGGCCGCCGTCGTCGACCAGCCCGCCGACCAGCGAGGCGGCGGCGAAGGCGCCGAGGGCGACCAGGAAGACCCGGCGGCGGCCGAGCAGGTCGGCGGCGCGGCCGCCGAGCAGCAGCAGTCCGCCGTAGCCGAGCACGTAGCCGGAGACCACCCACTGCAGGGTGGAGGTCGAGAGGTGCAGTTCGGAGCCGATGGAGGGGAGGGCGACGCCCACCATCGAGACGTCCAGGGCGTCCAGGAACATGGCGGCGCAGAGCACGATCAGGGTGCCCCAGAGGCGGGGTGTCCAGTTCAGCCCGCTGGTTGACGGAGCGTCGGGGGACGTGGTGGTCGCGGTGGTCATGGGGAGGACAGTACATGCACATGCATTCAATGCAAGTGAATAAGATGCGAACACATAAATTTACGATGCACGTGCTAATCTGGCGGCGTGGCTGAACCCGACCCCCACGAAGCCTCTGCGGAGGCCGGCCTCATCGCGGAATGGCGCGAGCTGCTGGCCCGCCACGCCGCTGCCGTCTGTGCGCTCGATCGCGAGCTCGGCGAGCGGTACGGGCTGGGCATGAGCGAGTTCGAGGTGCTGGAACGCCTGGTGGAGGGCTGCCGGGCCGAGGGTCGGGCGGCCCTGCGGGCGAGCGAGCTGGCGCCCACCGTCCATCTGAGCCAGAGTGCGCTCTCCCGGCTGATCGCCCGCCTGGAGAAGGGCGGGCTGGTGACCCGGGAGATGTGCCCGAGCGACCGGCGGGGCATCATGATCGCCCTCACTCCGGCCGGGCGGGAACGCTACGACCAGGCCCGGCCGCTCCACCGCGAGGTGCTCGGACTGACGCTCGGCGGCCGGTTCGCCCCGCTCTGCGGGGAGTCCTCCGCCTCCGCTTGACGCTGCGTCAACTTCCTTTTGCGGTACAGCTGGTAGCTCGCCTGATGGGCGGGGTCAGAGCAGCGAGTGGAGCCCCGGGGCGACGGCCAGCAGGACGGCCGCGGCGGGTGCGGCCAGGGCGACGGCGGTCAGCCGCAGCCGGTGCGGCACGGAGAGCCGGGGGCGGCCCGCGAGCAACCGGTCCACCCGCTTCGGGGACTGCGCCAGGCCGGGCGGGCAGGAGCCGAACACCCCGCGGTCCAGGTTGAGTTCGGCCAGCGCGAGGGCGGTGGTGTGCCGTCCGTGCCGCCGGGCCGCCCGGTCGTCGGCGGCCAGCTCGACCAGCTCCGCGACCTGGTCCCGGAAGGCGCGGAACACCCCGATGCCGGGGAAGCCGGAGGCGAGCGCCTGGGCGAACTGCTGCAGCCAGTGGTGCCGCGCCCGGACGTGACCGCGCTCGTGGCTCAGCACGGCCGCCAACTCCCGGTCGGTGAGCTGCTGGAGGGCGCCGGTGGTGACCACCAGACGGGAGTTCGGGCCGGGCAGCGACCACGCCTCGGGGCGGATGTTCTCCAGCACCACCAGCCGCTCCCGGCGGCTCCGGGCGGCCTCGATCGCCTCCGGCAACTCCGGTGACCGGGTCGCCAGTTGGGCGTGTCGGCGGTCGCGCAGGGCCTTGGCCGTCCGGACCTCGCGGGTGAGCGCCAGCACCGTCTGCAGCGCACCCGCGGCCAGCACCGCGGCGCACAGCCGGCCCCAGCCCTCGGCGTCCTGCAGGCCGTACGCGGCCTCCACGCCGTGCGGGGCGCCGGCGAACACCCAGGCGCGCAGTGCGGGCTCGGCGGCGGAGGCGGCGAGGACCAGGCCGAGGGCGCAGCACAGCAGGACGGCCACCACGACGCTCTGCCACACCAGCAGCGCCAGCACCGGTTCGCGCTCCACCCAGCGGGCCCGGGCCAGCAGCCGGGGCACGACGGTGGCGAGCAGCAGGCCGAGCAGCAGCAGGCCGATCAGGGCAGTCATCGCATGGGCTCCCCGAGTACGCACGGAACGCGACAACGCGCTCCCCGCCAACCTATGCGCTGGCGACGCCCGGTGGAACGGCTTTCGGCGGGCCAGTGACCAACGCCACGCGCGGGTCCGGTACCGGGCGGGGGCGGCCCGGGGGCGGGCCCGTCACATGGTCAGCAGCATGGCGAACATGCCGATCCCCATGGCCAGTCGGCAGGCCCGCGGCAGGCCGGTGGTGCCCAGGGCGAGGGTGCCGGCCGGGGTGTGCAGCAGCCGGGCGCCGGTCCAGAGTGCGTAGCCCCCGAAGTAGAGCAGCAGCGCGCCGGTCAGCAGGGGCGCGCCGAGGGCGGCGGCGTGGTGGTGCCCGGCCGGGGAGAGGGTCATCGCGAGGGCCAGGTGCGTCATGGCGAGCGCGCCGACCGCGTGGTGCAGCCGGTGCGCCCGGCCGCTGGGGGTGTGCAGGGCGGCCACCAGGAAGACGGCCGCCGGGAGGCCGAACAGGCAGGCCCAGACGGCGGCCGGGACGGTGCCCCCGGTGACGGCCATCGCCGCCATGCCGAGCCCCATCAGCGCCTCGGCCGCGTCGGACTCCCGGGCCAGCGCCGGGTGGGGCCGGTGCGGCCCGGGGGTCGCGGGGGCACAGGGGGACTGCCGCAGGCGGGTCAGGCAGTAGGCGCCGGCGGTGGCGGTGAGGAGGGCGAGGAGCCAGTTGACCAGGGTGGGACCGTGCAACGGCGGCCTCCCGGGGCGCGGACGATCGTCCCGTCCACGATCACCGCTCCGCCCCCGGCGCGGCCAGGGCGCGTGCGGGGGCGCACTGTGGTGACCGCCGTCGTGCGTTCCACCCCGGGAGACCCGCGCCCCTGCCGCGCCCCCCGCCGGGCGCCCGCCGGGCCGGCGGCTCCTCAGCCCTGGAGCCGTCCCGAGGCGACGATCCGACTGAGGAACTGCCGGGTCCGCTCCTCCTGCGGATCGCCGAACACCTGCTCCGGCGGACCCTGTTCGAGCACCACCCCGCCGTCCAGGAAGCAGACCTGGTCGGCGACCTCGCGGGCGAACCCCATCTCATGAGTGGAGAGGACCATCGTCATCCCCTGCTCCTTGAGGTCCCGCACCACCGACAGCACCTCGCCGACCAGCACCGGGTCGAGCGCCGCGGTGATCTCGTCGAGCAGCAGCAGCCGGGGCCCGGCCGCCAGCGCCCGCACGATGGCGACCCGCTGCTGCTGTCCGCCGGAGAGCCGGTCCGGGTACTCCCCGGCCTTGGCGGCCAGCCCGAGCCGGTCCAGCAGGGCCAGCGCCTTCGCCTCGGCCTCCGCCCGTCCGACCCGGTGCACCCGGCGCGGGGCGAGCGTGATGTTCTCCAGCACCGTCATGTGCGGGAAGAGGTTGTACGACTGGAACACCACCCCGATCCGGCGCCGTACCGCGTCCTCGTCCGCCCGCGGGTCGGTGATCTCCTCGCCGTCCAGGAGGATCGCGCCGTCGTCGATCCCCTCCAGCAGGTTGACGCACCGCATCAGGGTGGACTTCCCGGAGCCGGACGCCCCGATCAGCGCCGTCACCGAGTGCTCGGGCACGGCGAGGTCCACGTCGCGCAGCACCACCTGGTCGCCGAAGCTCTTGCGCACCGACTCCAGCCGGAGCACCTCGGTCCCGCTCACACCGCACCTCCCTGCAGCTGCCGACGGTTCATCCGCCCGGTCAGCCAGTCGGCGATGCGGGTCAGCGGAACGGTCAGCACGATGAACACCAGACCCGCCACCAGGTACGGCGTGAAGTTGAAGGAGTGCGCCGCGAGGATCTTCGCCGCGTACACCGCGTCGATCGCGCCGCCGATCGAGACCAGTCCGGTGTCCTTCTGCAGGCTGACCAGGTTGTTGATCAGCGGCGGGACCACCCGGCGCACCGCCTGCGGCAGCACCACGTACCGCATGGCCTGCGCATTGGTCAGCCCCAGCGAGCGCGCGGCCGCCCGCTGGCTCGGGTGCACCGACTCGATGCCGGAGCGGAACACCTCCGACACGTACGCCGAGTACGTCAGCACCAGCGCGGCCCCGCCGAGCAGCAGCGGGTCGGTGGTCACCCCGGTGAGCCGCAGGGCCGGCACGCCGGTGATCATCACCAGCAGGCAGATGATCATCGGCAGCCCGAGGAAGAAGTCCACGTACGCGGTGGCCAGCAACCGCACCGGCAGGAAGACCGGCCCGCGCAGCGTCCGCAACACTGCGAGCAGCAGCCCGAACACCAGGATCAGCACGCCGCAGCCGAGCATCAGCTCCAGGTTGAGCCGCAGCCCGCGCAGCACCTCGGGCAGCGCCTGGCGGGCGTACTCCAGGTTGAAGAAGGTCCGTCGGGTCACCTCCCAGCCGGGGGAGTTGACGACCAGCAGGTAGAGCACGACGGCCGTCGCCGTGGTCGAGGCGGTGGCGACCAGCGCCGAGCGGCGGGCCCGGGCCCGCCGGTACGCCTCGTGCGCCAGTCTCCGCTCGGACGGGCGGTACCCGTCGTCCCCGGCCGGGCCGGCCGGGCCTGCCGATCCCTTCACGGTGTCGACCGGCCCGGACGGGCCCGCCTCCGCGCTCACTTCAGCACCGGCGCCGAGACGGCGTCGGACAGCCACTGCTTCTCCAGCTTGGCCAGCGTCCCGTCCGCGCGCAGTGCGTCCACCGCCTGCGACACGCACGGCGTCAGCTTGGAGCCCTTGTCCAGCACCAGGCCGAACTGCTCGCCCTGGGAGGCCGATTCGAACTGCCCCACCACCTGGGCCTCCGGCACCTCGGCACCGGTGATGTAGAAGGCCGTCGGCAGGTCCACCACCAGCGCCTCGACCTGACCGTTCTTCAACGCGGCCTTCGCCAGGTCGTTGGAGTCGAACACGGCCGGCTGGCTGCTCGGCTTGATGGTGCCGGTGATGGTGTCCAGGCTCGTGGTGCCGATCTGCGCGCCCAGCTTGCTGCCCTTGAGGTCGGCGATGCTCTTCGCGCCCGCGGCCTTGGAGCCCTTGAGCGCGATGACGGCCTGGCGCACGTCGTAGTAGCCGGAGGAGAAGTCCACCGCCTGCTTGCGCTCGTCGCTGATGGACACCTGGTTGATGTCGAAGTCGAAGTCTTTGGCCCCCGGCGCCGTCGCCTTGCCGAACGGCGCGACCACCCAGCCGACCTTGTCCTGGGGGTAGCCCAGCTTCCCGGCCACCGCGTACGCCACGGCCGACTCGAAGCCCTTGCCGTTCTCCGGCTTGTCCTCGGAGAACCACGGGTCGTAGGCCGGCTTGTCGGTGCCGATGGTCAGCTTCCCGGCGGTCCGCGTCGCCAGCGCCCCGGGCGCGCAGCTCGCCGGCGACCCGGCCGTGGCCGAGGTGCCGGCGGCGGCGCCGTCGGACTTGGCGTCCTGCGGGGCGCACCCGGAGAGCGCGGCGGCGACGACGGCCAGCGCGGCGAGGGGCAGGACGGCGGACGGCTTGCGGAGGCTCATGGCAGTGCTCCAGGGGGCGAGGGACCGGGCGGGACGGGGGAGGGGCGGGACTGGCGCGGCGCTGGGGGAGCCGGGCCGGGCGGGCCGCTTCCCGGCGGGTCACTTCCCCCCGGTGGCGGCGCCGGAACACACACGGCATGGTCGGCGTACGGGCCCGCGTCCGCGGCGCCCGGAGCCGGGCCGGCGGCGGCGGGCCGACCGTGGCCGGGGCGACCGCTGCGGCCGGATCAGCGACAGCGGCGACAGCGGCCCTGCGGGCGACAGCGGCGGCGACAACAGGCCTGCTGACGGGAGGGCACCCGGAACGGGCCGTCGTGGCGCTCGGCCACCGTGATCACCTCCGCGAGCATGCGGGGAGGTTCGCATCACAACGGCGCACCTGTCCAGAACATCCAGGAAACCGTCCACATGCCGGACAGCAGGGCCCGCCGACGGAGCTTTTGGTGCCGGGGCGGCACCACACGGAAGTTTTGCCGGTCGGACCCCCCTTGAACGGGAGAACCTCTCGTACTTATGGTGTCCTCGTTGAAATAACTCCTGTCGAAGTGAGTCCACGATGCAGAATCTTTCGCCAAGGCTCGCTGCGGCGGCCGACGCCCCGGTCTCGACCCTCGCCGCCCAGCCGGCGTGGCTGCGCCTGAAGGAGGCCGTCGAGACCCTGCGCCCGCTGCAGTCCAAGGACGGCTCCATCGACCTGTCCGCGGTCCAGCGCCACACCGTCGACCCGCTGGTCGCCACCGTCCGGTCGGCCATCGAGGAACTCGCCCCGCACTTCCCGCACGACGCCGCCTACCTGGCCGCCGTCGACGCGGACCTCGCCAAGTGGGCCGACACCGGCTACCGGGAGCCCGACTTCCTGGACTCGCTGCTCGCCTTCCAGCCCGCCGACCAGCGCGAGGACGGCCTGGAGCACCTGGTCGTCTTCCCGATGTACACCCAGAACGGCAACCCGGACCGCAACCTGGAAGCCGTCCTGCTGCGCGTGGTCTGGCCCGAGTGGCTGGACGAGCTGGAGCGCACCCGCTTCGACAACCCGATGTTCGTGCCGATCACCTTCACGGACTTCACGGCCGGCTACGACACCAACTCCGCCGTCCTCTTCCCCGAGACGGTCGCCGTGCGCAAGGCGCCGGATCGTTTCACCTGGGGCGGCATCTTCTGCGACCGCGAGGCCGCCCGCTTCCGCGCCGTCACCACCAGCGCCGTCTCGCAGCTCGGCCTGGAGATCCCGGCCGACGCCGAGGGCCTGCTCGAGGACCAGCAGCGCGCGCAGGAGACCTTCGTCCTGTGGGACCTCGTCCACGACCGCACCCACAGCCACGGCGACCTGCCGTTCGACCCCTTCATGATCAAGCAGCGCAGCCCGTTCTGGATGTACGGCCTGGAGGAGCTCCGCTGCGACCTCACCACCTTCAAGGAGGCGGTGCAGCTGGAGGCCGAGGGCAACCCGCACGCCCGCGACGTCCAGTACGCGATCCTCTTCGACCGGCTGTTCCGCTTCCCGGTCAGCGGCGACCGCGTCCGCAACTACGACGGCATGGGCGGCCAGCTGCTCTTCGCGTACCTGCACAAGCACGACGCGCTGCGCTGGCGCGACAACCGCCTCACCATCGACTGGGAGCGCGCCCCGCAGGTCACCAACGCCCTCTGCGCCGACATCGAGACCCTCTACCGCGACGGCATCGACCGGCCCAAGCCGGCCCACTGGATCGCCGCCTACGAGCTGGTCTCCCGCTACCTCACCCCGCACCCGGCCTCCACCTGGGCCAAGGGCCCGGAGGCCCTGCCGCTCGACATCACCGACGGCAAGGCCCTGAACAAGGCGCTGTGCGACGCCGTGCTCCCGGACGAGTTCCCGCTGAGCATGTTCTACGAGGCCCTGTCCAAGAAGCTCCGCGGCGTCATCGCCGCCACCGCCGGCATCACCGGCGCCGGCATCCAGGGAGTCGCCGCGTGACCACCAACCCCACCACCAAGCTGGCCGGCAAGGTCATCGCCGTCGCCGGAGCCAGCGGCCCGGCGGGCCAGGCCGTGCTGCGCCGCCTCGCCGCCGAGGGCGCCACCGTGATCGGCGCCGACATCGACCCCCGGCGCCTCGAGTCCGCCCTGGACGCCACCCGGGTCGCGGTACGCGGAGCGAAGGTGAGCGGCCAGGTGATCGACCTGCTCGACCCGCAGGAGGTCCACGACTGGGCCGACCACCTGGAGGCCGAGCACGGCCACGTCGACGGCCTGTTCCACCTGGTCGGCGGCTGGCGCGGCAGCAAGACCTTCTTCGACAGCCGCCTGGACGACTGGGACTTCCTGCACGACACCGTCGTGCGCACCCTCCAGCACACCTCGCTGGCCTTCCAGCCCGCCCTGGTCCGCAGCCCGGCCGGCCGCTACGCCATGGTCTCCGCCGCGGCCGCCCACAAGCCCACCGCGGGCGGCGCCGCCTACGCGGCCGCCAAGGCCGCCACCGAGGCCTGGACCCTCGCCATGGCCGACTCCTTCAAGAAGGAGACCACCTCCCCGGACGGCGAGCCCACCGCCGCGGCTGCGATCCTGGTCATCAAGGCGCTGGTCAGCCCCGAGATGCGGGCCGAGAAGCCGGAGGCCAAGTTCGCGGGCTTCACCGACACCGCCGACCTCGCCGGACACCTGGCGGACCTCTGGGACCGCCCCGCAGCAGAACTGAACGGACAGCACCTGTGGCTGACAGCCCGATGACCGACCTCACCCGTACGGACGCGGTACGGCGGCACGACCCCGCCGTCCGCGGCTTCGCCAGCGACAACTACGCCGGCGTGCACCCCGAGGTCCTCGCCGCGATCGCCCTCGCCAACGGGGGCCACCAGGTCGCCTACGGCGAGGACGACTACACCGCGCACCTCCAGGACGTCTTCCGTCGCCACTTCGGCGACAAGGCCGAGGCCTACCCCGTCTTCAACGGCACCGGCGCCAACGTGGTCGCCCTCCAGTCGCTGCTGCCGCGCTGGGGCGCCGTGGTCTGCGCCGACACCGCCCACATCCACGTGGACGAGGGCGGCGCCCCGGAGAAGATGGGCGGCATCAAGCTGCACACCGTCCCCACCCCGGACGGCAAGCTCACCCCGGAGCTGCTCGACCAGCAGGCCTGGGGCTTCGGCGACGAGCACCGCGCGCAGCCGCTCGCGGTCTCCATCACCCAGAGCACCGAGCTCGGCACCCTCTACACGGTCGACGAGATCCGCGCGATCACCGAGCACGCCCACCAGCTCGGCATGCTCGTCCACATGGACGGCTCCCGCCTGGCGAACGCCGCTGCGGCGCTCGGCCGCCCGATGCGGGAGTTCACCACCGACGCGGGCGTGGACGTCCTGTCCTACGGCGGTACGAAGAACGGCCTGCTGCTCGGCGAGGTGGTGGTGGTGCTCAACCCGGAGCGGGTGCGCAACATCAAGTACCTGCGCAAGACCTCGATGCAGCTCGCATCGAAGATGCGTTTCGTCTCCGTCCAGTTCGAGGCACTGCTCTCGGGTGACCTCTACCTGCGCAACGCCGGCCACGCCAATGCGATGGCCAGCCGGCTGGAGGCGGCGGTCCGGAAGATCGACGGCATCGAGGTCGTGCGCCCGGCCCAGGCCAACGCGGTGTTCGCCATCCTCCCGCGCGAGGTCAGTGAGCGGCTGCAGAAGCGTTACCGCTTCTACTTCTGGAACGAGCACACCGGCGAGGTGCGCTGGATGTGCTCCTTCGACACCACGGAGGCCGACATCGACGCCTTCGCGGCGGCCATAGCCGAGGAGATGGGCCGCGCCTGACGGCGTACCTGACAGTGGATCGCCTCCGCCCGGAGCCCCGGGCGGAGGCGATTTGCATGTGGCGGGTCGGTCCCCGTACAGTTCCGGAGTCGCCGCGGGAGACCGGGGCGACAAAGCGGAAAGCGAATCCGATGAATGAAACTCCGGAAAAACGGAGCGGAAAACATCTGATAAGCTTGAAACACGAAAGAACGAAGCGCCCGGAGGGCCCGCTGGAAGGCGGTCCGAAGGAAGCGTCCGTTCCTTGAGAACTCAACAGCGTGCCAAAAGTCAACGCCAGATATGTTGACATCCCCGGCCTCGGATTATTCTGGGGTTGGAGATTCCTTTTGAAACAAACACTAGCGAGGACGCAGTGCGCGGGGCCGCCCTATTCCGGTGGTTGCCGTGCCGCTCAA